>JAGGXO010000157.1 GCA_021163015.1 Candidatus Bipolaricaulota bacterium | reverse complement strand
GTTGAAGGACGATAATAATGAGTTGACCCCCCGCGGGCGGCAGATCGTGGACCACACGCCCGGCCGGAGGTTCGGTGTCCCGGAGGACCTGATCGGAACGGTTAACTGGCTGCTCTCGGAGGAGGCTCAGTTTGTCACGGGGATCATCGTCCCGATCGATGGCGGTTTCTCAGCGTACTCGGGAGTGTGAGAACCGTGATACGTGATCGGTAATGAAAATAGAAGGGGTCAGGTCTTGCAATCCAACACTAAGGTCCGTGTATCAGCTTGAAGTGTTGGATTGCAAGACCTGACCCCACATCTAATGGGGTTTCCTATGAAGAATGTCGTCATAGCACAGTCGGGCGGACCGACCACCGTTATCAATTCATCACTCCTCGGAGTGGTGGAGGCTTGTCGGAGCTATCCGGGCCAGTTCGGACGGATCTACGCAGCATATCACGGGATCGAAGGGGTCCTCAAAGAAGAGTTCATCGACCTCTCGACGCAGCCCGAGGAGGAGCTGGCGCTCCTTCGCACCACTCCAGCTGCCGGTGCGATCGGGACCTGTCGCTACAAGATACGCCCTGAACAGACTGAAGATATGGAGCGGATCATCGAGGTCTTCCGCTCACATGAAATTGGCTTCTTCGTCTACATCGGCGGGAACGACTCCATGGACACAGCTAACAGGGTGAGCGAGCTTGCGCGCGAGCGCGGGCTCGATCTCGTCTGCGTCGGTGTTCCAAAGACGATCGACAATGACCTGGGGGACCAGGAGTTTGAGCTGATCGACCATACCCCGGGGTATGGATCGACCGCTCGCTATTGGGCTCATATGATCCAGAACCTAAACGAGGAGAACCGCGGCTCGTGCCCATCAGATCCGGTGCTCGTGGTGCAGGCGATGGGGCGGAAGATCGGCTTCATCCCGGCGGCAGCACGCCTCGCTGATCCGAAGAGAGAGATGCCGTTGCAGATCTATCTTCCCGAGGTTGAGTGCACGCTGGAAGAGCTTACCGAGAACGTGGATGATGAACTCCGGCGCAGCGGACGGGTGATCGTCGTGGTGAGCGAGGGGTTCGATGTCGGTGATCTCGGAGACAGAAAAGACTCGTTCGGGCACACGCAGTTCAGTGCAAGCGAGACGTCGGTCATGCAGGTCGTGGTGAATCACCTGAACCGACACAACCTACCCGTCCGCGGTAGCGCACGGGGCCAGATTCCGGGAACCGATCAACGCGATGCGATTATCTATGCCTCGACCGTCGACCTGGAAGAGGCTTACTCTGTTGGGCGGCATGCCGTGGAGATAGCGATCAAGGAAGGGACTGGCTACATGGCGACGATCGTGCGCGCTCCAGGACCCACGTACAGCGTTTCTTACGGCAAAGCAAGACTTAAAGATATGGCGAACTCTGAACGGGTCTTTCCAAAAGAGTGGATCGCGCCGAGCGGAATCGACGTGACCGATGAGTTTGTGGACTATGCCCGGCCGTTGATCGGTGAAACTGGGCCTACCATCCCTCTCATCGGTGGGCTGCAGCGCTTCACCCGCCTAAGAGAGGTATTTATCGAGAAGAAGTGCCCAGCATACATCCCGGAAGGGTATCGATGAAGAAACGGAATCTTGGACTGGAAGGACGCGGAGACACGGTGAAGAGAGGATACAGAACGTCGCAGATAAGCTGCGACGCTACACAAGAACATAGCGTCGGATTCTGTGTCCGACGTTACAAAGCGAGGGAAGATGGATTATCGTAAGCGACTAGACGAATTCAAGCCGAGCAAGGATTATCTTGTCTGCATCGATTCTGACGGCTGCGCGTTCGACACGATGGGGATCAAGCAGCGCGAATGCTTCTGCCCGTGGATGATCGCCTACTTCGGGCTGCAGCCGGTGGCGCAGGCGGCACGCGAGTGCAAGGAATTTGCTGATCTCTACTCGAAGACCCGCGGGGCGAACCGGCATGTAACGATCAAGCGCATCCTTACCGAGCTGTTGCCAAGCCACCCGCAGACTAAGACATTCGGATTCAAGGTTCCCCAGTTTCCGCACTACTTCGCCTGGGTGGATGATCCAAATAGCCTCCTGTCAAACGATGGATTGAAACAGGCGATCGCTGCTGCAGATGACCCTCAGGCCAAGGAGGAGCTGGCGCATGTTCTGGAGTGGGCCGAGCGGGTGAACTGGGCGGTGAAGGAGATCGTAAAGGGGATCCCGCCGTTTCCGCATGTACGCGAATCGATGGAAAAACTTTTGGGAAGGGCGGACATGGTCGTCGTCTCCGCAACGCCGCTTGAGGCGCTGGAGCGGGAGTGGGCCGAGCACGGGATCGCACGCTACAGTGGGCTTATCTGCGGGCAGGAAATGAGGACCAAGACCGAGCAGATCGCCGCTGTCGGTTCGCAATACGGAGAAGGGCACGTCCTCATGATCGGAGATGCTCCTGGTGACATGCGGGCAGCCAGGGCTAACGACGCACTATTCTATCCGATCATTCCCGGAGACGAGGTCACGTCCTGGAAGCTATTCTACGATGAAGCGATGGAGCGATTCCTCTCCGGCACCTACGCTGGGGAGTACGAAGAGATGTTGACCGAACGGTTCGAGCAGGCGCTCCCCGAGCGGGCGCCATGGGAGGTAAACGGATGAACGCTGATCTTGGAGTGGTCGGTCTCGCGGTGATGGGACAGAACCTGGTGCTGAACGTGGAGAGCCGTGGCTACACGGTGGTGGTGTACAACCGCACCGCAAGCAGGACAGAGGAGTTTGTCGAGGAGAAGACGGTTGAAAAGAAGGTAATTCCCACCTACTCGCTCCCGGAGTTCGTCGCATCCTTGGCTGCACCTCGCAAGATCATCCTCATGGTTAAGGCGGGATCTGCGACAGACACCGTTCTGGAACAGCTGTTCCCGCT
>JAGGXO010000076.1 GCA_021163015.1 Candidatus Bipolaricaulota bacterium | reverse complement strand
CTTGCTGAGTATCAGAAGGCCATGGAGAAGGCATCGGGACAGTCGCTGTCGGCACTGTTTGACGCCTGGTTGCGCGATGAGACGACGGTCGACTACAGCGTGAAGATCCTCTCCCGCAAACGCGACGGGGATAAGCACGAGACGACGGTACAGGTAACCCGCGATGGTGGCATGGCGCAGCCTGTTATCATCGAGGCATTCATGGGGAAGGACAAGACGCTGCGCAAGGAGTGGGACGGCAAGGAAGATGCTTCGACGCTCACGCTCACCACCGTTGATCGCGTCAATCGCGTGACGATCGATCCTGATCACCTCCTTCCAGATCGCGACCGCCTGAACAACAACGACCCAATCAAGTTTTTCACCGTGACCAGCACTAATGCCTTTCCTCTCGACGCGTACATTCTGCACCCCGACCCGACTTCCAAGGGGATAACGCTCACCTATCTCGACCGCATCCGGCTGACGCTGGCCGAAGGGAAGCTGAGCGCCGATGTCTTCCAGGGAAGATCGGATCACATCTTCCTCAGCGCGACGCTCAACGGCTCCGATCTGGGGGGCACGATCGGTTACTCTCATAAGGTCTTCTCGCCCATTCCAACCGGTTCGGCGGGGACGTTCTTTGGCCCAACAGAGGTGATCACCATCTCAGGCCACCGCGTTGTCTCATCAGAAGGGCCGGTGCAGTACATCCACCTTGGAATCGCCGCGCTCCCGACAATGAACCGCAGCCGTAACGCGTCGGTCGGAATAGACATCACTCCGCAGAGTTCCGGGCGCATCTCCATTGCCGTTTCGGACGAGGTGAGGATCTTCCCGCGCATCTACTTGCAGGGAATGATTGTCATGGGAACGGGATTCGGTACGCTTCCTCAAGCACTAGAGTTCGACCTCACCGAACTGGTCAGCTTCGGCAAGATGTCAAGTGGTAAATGGGTCCCGAACCACTTCTACGGCACGCACAAGCTCTACGGTCGCCTGGCGTTCGAGTTGCCAAACGATGGAGCCGCCGCATACAACCTGGCGAACGTGGTGATGATCGATAGCGCGCGCACTCGCATGTTCGTTGCAGGAGGGACAAGTTGGACAAGCCTGGACGAATTCGGTAAAACTAGCCCCAATATTGAGGCTGGAGTAGAGGAAGTACTCGACGTATCAGCGATGGGCGGACTGCTACCGTTCAAGGCAGTATTTGGCTACGCTGTCCCGATCCTTGGAGATGGATCGGGTGTCTTCTACTTCGGGTTTTCGCTGTAGCAGGTAGTGCAAGCTATCAGCGTTCAGCTCTCAGCTACAAGCATCGGAGCAAACGCGGTGCAGGTGGAGTGCCAAACTGCAAGGTACTGATAGCCGTAAGCTGAAGGCTGAATACTGATAACCAAATGAGGTGAATGATGAAGGTTCCGTGCCGCTGGCTCGCTGAGTATGTTGATATCGAGATCACAGAAGAGGGGATTAACAGCCTCGCCGAGCGCCTTACGCTCGCCGGCCTCGAGGTAGAGGAGATAGCCTACGTCCCCCCTGTGAGCGGGGCGGTGGTCGGGCAGGTACTAAGAAGCGTTCCCCACCCCAATTCCGATCATCTCTCTCTCTGCCACCTGGACATCGGGAGCGAAGAGGTTGATGTCATCTGTGGTGCCAGCAATGTGGCCGAGGGACACCTCGTTCCCGTCATCACCGTTGGTGGTGAGCTACCGGGAGGGTTCAAGATCAGCGAGCGCAAGCTCCGGGGCGTGACTTCGCACGGAATGATCTGCTCAAAGGCCGAGCTTGGCCTGGAGAGCAAGTCCGATGGCATCTGGAACTTCGACGACTCGCTTGATCTGTCAATTGGAACCGACATCAACAACCTACTCGAATTCGACGACTACGTCCTCCAGATCAAGGTGACATCCAACCGACCCGATTGCATGGGTATATACGGGATTGCCCGTGAAGTGGCAGCGATCACCGGCGTGGAACTCCGGCCACTCGATCTCTCAATCAAGGAAGTTGAGCCATCGATCGAGGAGGAGGGCTTCTCCGTTGTCGTAGAGGACGCAAAGGATACTCCCCGCTACACCGGTCGCTTGATGAGCGGGGTGCACATCGCTGCATCGCCCCTTCGCCTGCAACACCGCTTGATCAAGGCGGGGATGCGGCCACTAGCGAATGTAATCGATATTACAAACTACGTCATGCTCGAACTGGGCCAGCCGCTGCACCCAGTCGACGCTGATCGCATCGGCAGGACAATCACAATCCGGCGTGCGCGCACTGGCGATAGATTCCGCACCTTAGACGACGTCGAGCACGACCTCACAGAAGATGTCTTGATGATCACCGATGAGTTGGGTGGCCTGGCCGTAGCCGGGATCATGGGGGGTGAGCGAAGCGAGATCCGGTCGGATACGCGGCGTGTCCTCCTGGAATCGGCCGCGTTTGACTCAAACACAGTCCGCCACTCCTCTCGCGCGCTCGGGCTGCGCAGCGAAGCATCGCAGAGATTCGAGCGCCGAGTTGATCCGCAAGGAGTGATCGATGCCTCCGATCGCGCCGCCCACCTGCTGCAAGAGCTATCACGCTGCAACGTACACAAAGGGTTCATCGACTCTGCCCCGAGCAAGCTGGCGGAAAGAAAACTTCATCTGCACACGGCACACGTGAAGTCGCTCCTTGGAATCGAAATTGGTCAACATGAGATTGCCCGAATACTGGGACGACTTATGCTCACGGCCAAAGCAGATGGGGAGGATCTGATCGTGAGTATCCCGAGGTACCGCAGCGATCTCGTGCGCGAGGTTGACCTGATCGAGGAGGTTGGCCGCATATACGGCTACGATCGTTTCCCTTCTACCGCTCCACGGGGAATGTTGAAGCTGGGCAAGAAGGACATTGTGGAGCTCTACAAGGATCGTGTACGCGACATTCTCATTGGCCTGGGGATGAATGAAGTGATTACAGACGGGTTCGACAAGATTGCTTGGCGAGAGACGCTGGGCATCCCTGGCGATGACCTGGTGAGCGTGAGAAACCCGATGAACGCTACCCAGAAATCCATGCGGGCGAGCCTCATGCCAGGACTCCTCTCGGTGGTGGAGTCAAATCTGAACCAGCGGGTCGATGGCGGAATGATCTTCGAGGTAGGGCATATCTTCTCAGCAGCGCGAGGGGAGAGCGAATCGCTCGCCGGAGTCCTGTTCGGGCGCACCAACATCCCCTTGCGCGGAAAGGACGAGGTCGATCTGTTGGCAGCAAAGGGAATAGTCACGAACCTGTTGACTGCCCTTCAAGTCCCGATGAAGATCGAGCCCTCGCAAGTATCCTTCCTACATCCCGGACGATCGGGCGAGATCGTCGCGGCAAAGGAGAAGATCGGCCTGTTAGGAGAGATCGCCCCGCGGATCACGGCTTCACTGCCTGCTCAGCCGCGAGTGATCGCCTTCGAGATTGATCTTGATAAGGCTTGCCTTGATAAGGCTCGCACACATGCCAAGGGGCATGTTGCATTCGTGCCATTGCCGCGTTTCCCGATGAGTAAGCGCGATCTTTCGCTCCTAGCACCGATCGACCTTCCCGAGCGAACGATCCGAGAAACGATCAGCTCGGAGAAGATGATCGAGCAGGTTCTCCTGTACGACCTGTACCAGGGGGAGCAGGTGGAATCCGGACAGCGCAGCCTGACCTACGAGGTATCTCTGCGCGCAAGTGATCGCACCCTCACCGACGAAGAGGTTGCAAAGGCAATCGCTCGAATCGAGAAGAAACTGGCGAAGATAGGCGTCAGTCTGCGATCGTAGATGAACAAGACGATCATCGCGCGCACAGCGGCTGAGATGGAGGAGATCGGGGCAAACCTTGCCCCAACGATAGCAGATGGCATGGTTGTGTCGCTCATCGGCCCGCTAGGATCGGGGAAGACAACCCTCATCAAGGGTCTCGCCCGCGGGCTGTTGGTCACCGATATTGTGGTCTCTCCGAGCTACCTGCTGGCACGCGAGTATCAAGGGAGAATACCGCTTCACCACATCGATGCATACCGCGTCACGACATTGGGTGAGCTTGCGGAGGTGGGACTCGACGAACTCCTACCACCGACAAGCGGAGTCACCGCGGTGGAGTGGCCATCTAGGGTAGAAGGAATAGTCGATCTGAGCGACATCATCATCAAGATCGAACTGCTCGATGACCAAGCACGGCGAGTGCAGATTTCTGGAAACTGACTTCGATGAGCAAGGCCCAAACGTTGCGGCTTCTTGCAGCGTGGCAGTTAATCTGTCACGTTTAGACGCACGCTAGACGTGACAGGCCCCAGTGAAGTAAGACTTCACAGGGAAGGCAAGCTGCACACGCTACACAAGCACACGGCCTTGGCGCCCTAGCCCCAGATGAGCCTTCCCTTCAACGTTCCGAGCTCCGCATTCCGCGTTCTGAGTCCCGCGTTCGCTCACTCTTCCGCGTCCAGCCAGACACCGTCGATCTTTGCGCCACATTCTGGGCAACGCCCCTCGCGCAACAGGTTCCCTCGCACAAGGAATCCTCGTCGCCTGATCAACACCTTACCACACTCCGGACAGCGAGTATCTTCCCCTTGCCCGGGGACGTTCCCAACGTACACGTAGCGCAGACCTACCTCGCGCCCGATCCTTTCCGCCTCTTCGAGCTTCTCAAACGGCGTTGGTGGGATATCGGTCATACGATAGGCGGGAAAGAAACGGCTAATATGCCAGGGAATGAGCGGCGATATTCCATAGATCGCCTCGGCGGTCCAGCGCAATTCATCAGCGCTATCGTTCATCCCCGGGATGAGGAGCGTGGTGACCTCGGTCCACACTCCCGCGCGTGAGAAATGCTCGATAGATTTGAGTACTGGCCGCAGGTTCCCTCCAACGACATCACGATAGAATTCCTTGGATATCCCCTTTAGATCGATATTGATCCCATCCAGGTAGGGAATAATCATATCGGCTGCTTCAGGCGTCATGTAGCCGTTTGAGACGAAGACGTTGCGCAATCCCTCTTCATGTGCCAGCCGCGATATGTCGAGCGCATACTCGAAGAAGATCGTCGGCTCGGTATAGGTGTAGGCGATCGTTTCGCATCCGCTCTCACGTGCGCGAAAGATTATCGCCTCCGGGGAGACGTCCTCCCCAAGGACACGCCCGTCCTGCTCTCGCGGATATTGAGAGATGCTGTGATTTTGGCAGAACTGACAGGTGAAGTTGCACCCGACGGTGGCAATCGAATAGGCGCGCGTTCCCGGAAGGAAGTGAAAGAGAGGTTTCTTCTCGATCGGATCTACACTGCGCGACACAACGCGTCCGTAAACAGTGGTGTAGAGAACGCCATCGCGATTCACGCGCACATTGCACAGGCCTCGCTTCCCAGCGGCTAACACACATCGATGTGCGCACAGGTTACAGCGCACGCGTCCACCGCCAATCTTCTCGTAGAGAAGCGCCTCATGCATCACGGATCACCGCCACATGCTAGCACAGTTTGACGCAATCGGCAATGAGCTGTCAGCTGTCAGCTGTCAGCTGTCAGCAAAACAAGAGCTAGAGGGAATGTGGTCACATGTCAAGTTTTGAGCTGTAAGCTGATGGCTGATAGTTGATAGTTGATGCACTTGTTCCTTTAACTTCATGGCTGGACATTTGATGTCTCCGTGTCTCCGCGTCTCAGTATCTCCCCGCTCTCCCTTTTTCTTTCTCCTCCGGTTTCGTACCATCAACCGATCATGTCCCTTCTACAGATAGATAAACTAACGAAGTCATTCGGAGCGCAAGAATTGTTCGCCCCGTTCTCTGCGGCAGTCGCCAGCGGAGAGAAGATCGCCCTCGTAGGCGACAACGGGGTCGGCAAGTCAACACTCCTATCGATCATCGCCGGCACGGAAGAGCCTTCTGGGGGGACGATCCATCGCTCACGTGATCTGCGCGTCGGCTACCTGCCGCAGCTTGCGCGATTGGAGCAGGAAACCACCCTCGCCGAGGCGATGCGTCTGCCGTTCGCCGACCTCATCAACATGGAACGAGAACTGCGCGTTCTGGAAGAGAAGATGGCATCAGTCAACGATCCACAGATCCTTCACCGCTACGACGACTTGCTGCACGCGTTCGCCCGCCAAGGAGGTTACGAGATCGAAGCGCGTATCCGCTCCGTGCTCACCGGCGTGGGATTTACGCCAAGTGAATTCGACAAACCTGTCTCCCTCCTATCCGGAGGGGAAGAGGCGCGCGCCGCTTTGGCACGCGTCCTTGTGCAGAAAGCTGATCTCCTCATGCTGGACGAGCCGACAAACCACCTTGACTTTGCTGCCCTCGACTGGTTGGAAGAGGAGCTTATGCAGTTCCCGGGTGCGCTTCTCGTCGTCTCCCATGATCGACATCTGCTTGATCACATAACCAATCGCACTTGGGAGATCGTCTTCGGCGAGATCAACACCTACCGTGGAGGCTACACCGCCTCCCGCATGCAACGCGATGCTCAAATCGCTCGGCGGCATCAGATCTATGAAGAGCAGCAAGCCACCGTCGCTCGGTATAGGGACTTCATCCACCGTCACCACGCTGGCCAAAAACACCGCCAGGCGAAGGATCGCGAGCGGAAGCTCGTCCATCTGGAGCAGAAGCTCGTCGAGCGCCCGCGGACAGCACGCAATATCTCGCTTCGGATTCCACTGGGCACGGCAAGCGGAAAGAAGGTTCTCACATTGACTGGCCTACAGATTGGATATGACTCCGTGCTCTTCTCCTGCCCCGATCTGGTGGTAGACCGCGGCGAGAGGATCGCAATCATCGGGGAGAATGGATGCGGGAAGACGTCGCTGCTGAAGACGATCACGGGAGATCTAGAACCTATCAGCGGGAGCGCCGTACTCGGCCACGGGGTGAGACCGGTCGTCTACACCCAGAAGCAGGAGGGGCTGCACGGGCGGGAAAGCGTGATCGATATGATCCTCGCGCGCTCCAATCTCACGATCGGCCAAGCACGCGGCCTGCTTGGTCGCTTCCTCTTCTCCGGCGATGATGTGATGAAGCGCTTGCGCGATCTCTCAGG
>JAGGXO010000100.1 GCA_021163015.1 Candidatus Bipolaricaulota bacterium | reverse complement strand
CATTTAGGTAGAGATGCTACGCGAGAGATTTGAGAAAGAAGTGGCCCCGCGGGTGATGAAGGAACTGGGTCTAAGAAACGTGATGGAGATTCCACGTATCGTGAAGGTGGCGATCAACATGGGAGTCTCTGACAAAGACAATCCGAAGGTTATGGAAGGAGCGGTCAAGAACTTGGCGAAGCTCACTGGGCAACAACCCGTGGTGACAAAAGCCAAAAAATCGATCTCCGACTTTCACCTCACGGAGGGGGACCCGATCGGATGCAAGGTGACGCTGCGGCGCGACCTGGCCTACGAGTTCCTCTTCAAGCTGTTCAACATCGTTTTCCCGGGTATCCGCGATTTCCGTGGCCTCTCATCGGCGTCGTTTGATGGACGAGGAAACTACACCCTTGGATTGAATGAACAGCTGATCTTCCCGGAGATCTCGTACAAAGAGGTTGTCTCCACGCAAGGGATGGACATAACGATCGTCACCACCGCGAGGAATGATAAGGAAGGATATGCCCTGCTAAAGGGGCTTGGGTTCCCATTCAAGGATTAGGGGGATTATGGCGAAGAAAGCGTTAATACTTAAGAGCAAGCAGGAACCAAAGCATTCCACGCAGGCCTACAATAGGTGTAGTATCTGCGGGCGTCCGCATGCCTACATCCGCGATTTTGGAATCTGCCGGCTTTGCTTCCGCAAACTTGCTCACACCGGGGAAATCCCTGGGATAAAGAAATCAAGTTGGTAGGTGTAGAGAGATGACAATGATTGCACATCCTGTTGCTGACATGCTGACCCGGATACGGAACGCGAGCGCGAAGCTCCACCCTGAAGTCTCGATGCCGCACTCGAAGATGAAGGAATCGATAGCTCGGATACTGCATGCGGAAGGGTATATCGAAAGCTACGAGGTCATTCCACAGGACCCTCAGCCGGAACTGGTCCTTAGGTTGAAGTACCAAGGCGAGCGGAGTCGTGCCAAGCGTGCGATCACAAGGATCAGCCTGGTGAGCAAGCCAAGCCGACGGGTCTATGTGACGAAGGACGCTATTCCGCAACCACTCGGGGGAATGGGGATATGTATCCTCTCGACCTCACAGGGCGTGCTCACTGGGCATGAGGCGAAGGAACGGGGAACTGGCGGCGAGGTCCTCTGCGAGGTATTTTAAGGTGGTATGTCATGTCTAAGGTAGGGAAAGTTCCAGTTGCCATCCCTGATGGTGTCAAGGTCAGTATCTCACAGGCGTTGATCACCGTTGCTGGTAAGCACGGTCAGCTGACGCAGGAGTTTCGTCCCGACTTGATCAATATCGCGGTTGAGGGCGGTACGGCGAAAGTCACCCGCAAGCAGGAAGGCAAGCAATATCGTGCTTTCCAGGGCCTGTACCGCAGCCTGTTGGCAAACATGGTCCATGGAGTGGCGCAGAAGTGGGAGAAGTCGCTGCTAGTTAAGGGGCTTGGATACAGGGCGCGACTGCAAGGGAGCACGCTCATTCTCGACCTTGGCTACTCCAACCCAATGGAGTACAAGCTTCCGGATGGGATTGAGGCTGAGCTTCCCAATCCCAATGAGATAATCATTCGCGGGATTGACAAGCAACAAGTGGGACATGTTGCAGCAAAGATCCGAGCATTGCGCAAGCCTAATGTGTACAGTGGAAAAGGGATACGGTACAAGGATGAAGCCGTGTTACGCAAGGCGGGCAAGCTTGGCGGAGCCGGTGCTGGGTAGGAGAGTGAAATAGGATGGCAACTTTCAATAGGAAGGCAGAGGTCGCGAAGCGTCACCTTCGTCTTCGCAAGAAGGTGCATGGTACGGAAGCGCGACCCCGATTGTGTGTCAATAAGAGCATCCATCATATTTATGCACAGGTGATAGATGATGATGCTGGCCGCACGCTGGTCGCTGCATCGACCCTGGACAAGGGACTGCGAGACAAGGTGAGCGGGAGCAATAAGGCCGCTGCCGAGCAGGTCGGGCAGCTCCTGGCGCAGCGCGCTATGGAGAAGAAGATTGAGGCGGTAGTCTTCGACCGGGGTGGGCATCCATATCATGGTGTGATCGCCACGCTGGCAGAGGCTTGCCGCAAGGGAGGGCTGAGGTTTTGATCCCCACACGTACGCGTCGTCGACCAGTCGACGAGTTTGAGAATGAGATAATCGACATCAGGCGAGTCAGCAAGGTGACAAAGGGTGGCCGAAACCTGAAGTTTCGTGTCACTCTTGTGGTCGGCGATCGCAAGGGACACGTTGGCGTAGGTCTTGGCAACACGACAGAGATCCCGCTTGCTATTCAACAGGCGATTCGGGATGCCAAGAAGAACATGATTACCGTCAACATGAACGGCGGGACGCTTCCTCATGAAGTGATAGGTAAGTTCAAGGCAGGTAACGTGCTGCTGAAGCCAGCCCATCCAGGGACTGGAATCATTGCTGGCGTGACCGTGGGGGCTATCTGCCGATTGGCTGGGATCAAAGATGTGCTGACGAAGTCTCTGGGTACGACAAATCCTCTAACCCTATCCAAAGCGGCAATTCAGGGCTTGGGTCAACTGCGCAGTCGCGAAGAGATTGAACGGCTGCGAGGCCGCATGGCAGAGGCGCAAGAGGTGGTAAGCGATGAAGCTGAATGAACTGCACCCGACGAAAGGGGCCGTGCACTCCAAGAAGCGCGTTGGTCGTGGGTACGGCTCCGGACATGGAGGGCACGAGAGCGGTCGTGGTAATGGCGGCCAGAATTCTCGCAGTGGTGGAGGAACCCGACCTGGGTACGAGGGCGGGCAGACTCCCATCTGGATGCGATTTCCGAAGCGCGGCTTCCGCAATTT
>JAGGXO010000184.1 GCA_021163015.1 Candidatus Bipolaricaulota bacterium | reverse complement strand
GGCGTCGACTTAGTGCCGTCTCGATAACGGCCGGGACCGGCGAACAAGTCGATATAGGCAATGCGATTACTGTATTTCTTGGCAGTTGGAATTATGACCTTGGCCCACGCCCAGAAGTATTTAGATACAATGGCGCTCTTGATCTTGGACTGATCCTCACTTTCATCGAAGAAGTTCTGTGTTCCCATTCAGTGCGCCTCCTTTCAATGCTGATCGAGTCTCGAAGGCCAGGAAGCACGCAAGAGGTAGACTCCTTTTGGTCCTTTCCAATACTGTAGTTCCTTTTCCATGCATAGTTTCATCCCATGTATAACATCGTATCATCATCGTGCTATCCTGACAAGTGGTTGAAACTCTTCCGTGGAGATACTTCCCGTCAGCTCATGGAAACAGATCTGAGGTCCGCCGGAATACGAAACTCCAGGGACACAGCACCTATTTCCTCTTAAGTTTCCGTCTTGGATGCCGTCTTTTCAGCACTCGCCCTGGCAGTTCCTCACTTGAGGAGCTGTACTGAGACTCTCTCCGAATACTGCATCTCCCACGAACATAGCACCATCCAGAATGAACGATGGTGCCTTTCCAAGGGGACCCATTAAGAGAACAGCACGTAATCTACCGAACGTAAGACGCCTGCTATATCCCTGGAAGGAGACTTTACATTGAAAAGAGGACTGGAGCTCTCAGCTTCTGATAATGTCCAGGGGCCAATAGACACGAAGGCCCTCCACCCGAGTGAAATCATAATCGGCAGTGGCGATATCCACGATTCCTTCCGCCTCCATCACAGCCGCTGTCAGGGAGTCGTTAACCAAGAGACCGTCCTGTTGTCGATAGGGATGACTGATTTTCAGAGAATCTGACGTCAGATGTACCACTTCGATGCCCATTTCCAGGATCGCCTCGGTCTGGGTCTGATAATCGGCGAGCTGCTTCACCACATTGGGCTTCTTCCGAAGGTTCTTCGCTACGTTCCCTGGTGTAACCAGCTTCTTGGTCACAGTCTCGATCATCATCAGCCGATGCAGGACTTCCAAAAGGATATGCACTGCAGTTACGCCCCAAAGCTCGCCTCGTTCGCACCGCTCCAGAAAAGCTGAGCATTCCTGCGAGAGGCCGGTGAAATGGTAGATGAAGATGTTGGCGTCGATGAAGACTGTTTGCCCGGCGGGTAACTCCGGAAGTGGGAGAGCCTTCTCTTCAGGCGGCATAGAACTCTTCTTCCTCCAGGACAGCTTGGACAACCTGAGGCGAAGCCCTCAATGAGCCTTTGGTCTTCCTAACCACCCCGCCCTCCTTGCGCTTGAGATACTGGCGTAGTGCCTCCTCGATGAGCCAGGAAAGTTTCTTGTCCTCCTTAGCGGCAAGAACCTTCAGCTCGGTGATAACGTCCTCATCCAGGGTCGTCCCCAGTTTCTTCTTCATGCCAGTGCACCTCCAATCCATTTTACATTCCAACTATGGAAGAAATCAAGACAATGTTCTAGCTTTCTTCGTCTTCAGAAGGTTGGGGCGGGGAGACGTCGGATTTTGTGCTCTTTGTCGTTTCGAGGGGGTAACAACCCTGTGACCACGAATAATAGAAGGCTGGTCTCTCGCCCGTTCGTTGCACTCACTCAAGCCGCAAGGGTACCCAAGAAGTTTTCAGTCATCAGGCCAGAGCCTACAGGCTAGAAACTGACACAATCCATAATCCTTGGCTCTTTGTCACTCCGTGTGGGTAATTAAAGAGAGAAAAGGTCAAACGCCAAGACTCGGACAGAGATGTAGAGCTGCTTCACCACGAAGGGCCTGTCTGCGTCCGAAGGATAGGCTCTTCGTGGTGAATTCTTGGCATCAGTTCCACATGAACCGCCACCAGAGGTCACTACCCACTCGGTACGATAAGGAACCCTCAATCCTTACCCCGTTAATCCGTAATCCTGCTTCCCCTCACCGATTGACCGCGTGGATCGCCCGTCCAAGCGCCGCTTCCGCTGCTTCCTTCAATCCCTCGGGGAGTGTCGGGTGTGCGTGCACGCTGTCGGCGATTGCCTCCAAGGGCAGGTTGTTCTGCACGGCAATCGACGCTTCGGCAATTAGCGATGAAGCCTCCGCGCCGATGATCTGCGCCCCAATGAGACGCTGGGAATCCGCTTCGGCAACCACCTGGAAGAATCCGTCCGGTTCGTTCATCCCGAGAGCTTTGCCCAACGCAGCATACGGGAAACGCCCGACGATGATGTCGTAGCCTTCTTCCTTTGCCTTCTTCTCCGACAGTCCTACAGAGGCGATCTCAGGATCGGTGAATATCGCCTGCGGGATCACCCGGTCCCTTCCGCCGTGCTTCCCATTTGCCAGGTGTTCCGCCAGCACAAGGGCATCATTCGACGCCCTATGCGCGAGCATCGGGCCGGCCACAATATCTCCTATCGCGTACACG
Organism: Candidatus Bipolaricaulota bacterium; assembly: GCA_021163015.1. Classification (GTDB taxonomy): domain Bacteria; phylum Bipolaricaulota; class Bipolaricaulia; order UBA7950; family UBA9294; genus M55B144. The sequence continues at coordinate 2,513 of JAGGXO010000184.1, read as the reverse complement.
CCGTTTGCGCTCGTCTGTAAGTTCTCATCAACCGCGACAAAGCCACGGCGATCCGGCTCGGCACCTACATTTTCCAGGCCGACCCCAGCAGAATTCGGACGTCGCCCAACAGCAAGAAGAACGCGATCTGCATAGAACGCATCACCACTCTTTGTGTGAACTACAGCTCCATCCGCGGTCTCTTCAAGAGAGGTGGCGGCGGTGTCGGTTTGAATCGTGATCCCCTGTGCATGAAGCGCGCGCTTCAGAGTGGCGATGGCGCGACGATCGATGTCGATACCAGGGAGGATCTCCGGCATCATCTCCAGAACTGTCACTTCGCTTTCAAGGCGGTTATAGATCGTGGCGATCTCTAGGCCGATCACGCCCCCGCCAATCACTACCAACCTCTCTGGCACCTCGGGCAGCGCCAGGGCGTCGTCGGATGACCAAACACGTGGGTCATGGAAGCCAAACCCGGGGATCTCGACCGGTGATGATCCAGTGGCAATCACGATCCGCTCGGCCTCAACGGTCTCGCCCGTGGAGAGATCGATTCTCCCCCGCGCGGCAATCGTACCGCGAGCTTGGATGACCGTCGCTTTGTTCGCCTTAAGCAATGTAGCAACGCCGTTCACCAGGCGTGAGACAACCCCGTCCTTCCACGCGGCGAGTGCAGATAGATCGAGGTCGGGTACGGGAAATGAGATTCCCATGGAGCGTGCACTCTCCGCTCGCTCCAGAAGCTTCGTCGCGGAGTAGAGCGCTTTTGTCGGCACACAGCCACGATTCAGGCAAACGCCTCCCAGGTCGCGCTCTTCGATGAGCGCTACGTTCATCCCCAGTTGCGCCATCCGGATCGCGGCAACGTACCCGCCAGGACCAGCACCGACTATCGCCACATCGTATTTCATTCCAGTGATCACCTCGTCAGGCTAGCTTATCCCTCCAAGCCTTGCTCAGCAACAGGTCTTGTCTACGCAGGTGGCGAGTGAGGCATAATCAATATGATGGTAACAACTAGATAACAGGATTGAAAGATGTAATCAATCCGAAAAGGCAAACCCTTCGCGAGGAGGTGACGCAAAGCCACGGGTCCCATGAGGGCAGCCGGGTTGCCGAAGATGAACACTACGAAATGCATTAAGCTTTTGGGAATTCTGGGAGTATCTCTTCTTCTCATAGTCTCTCTAGCCGGATCACGTGGTCCGATCGTCGCTGGCGGAGCTGGAACGACTGGAGCGATCACGCCGATCAGTTCCGATTCGCTCTCCTGGGGGATCGAAAGGATTCAAGCGCCGCAGGCGTGGACTCGTACTACAGGATCTCATGATGTTGTTGTAGCGGTGATCGACGCTGGGATCGACACAGCGGTGCCGCAACTACAGGGGAAGATCTGGACCAATCCGGGGGAGATACCTGGAAACGGGATCGACGATGACCACAATGGCTACGTCGATGACGTGCATGGCTGGGACTTCCGCGATAACGACAGCAGCTCTCTCGTTGGATCGAAGATCCACTGGCATGGAACGTTTGTCGCGGGGATCATCGCCGCCCAGCCAGGAAGCAACAAAGCGGCCGGTGTCGCCCCCGGAGTGCGGATCATGGATCTGCGCCTCCTCGACTCAAAGAACCTGTTCTACGGGTCGGACTGGAAGAAATTCGCCAAGGCAATCGACTATGCGGTCAACAACGGAGCGGACATCATCAACATGAGCATCTACGCCAATGGCAAGCCCCCGCTCATCCTCGAACAGGCGCTCAAGCGCGCCGCGCAGCACGGTGTGATCGTCGTCGGCATCGCGGGGAATGATGGCAAGTCTCAGGTGAGCTACCCAGGAAGGTACTCGAGTGTTTTAGCTGTTTCTGCGACTGATCGCAGCGATCATTTGGCAAGCTTCAGCAATTACGGCTCAGATGTTGCCGTCGCCGCTCCCGGGGAGAAGATCACATCGATCTTCCCGGGCGGATACGCGGGAACGAGTTCTGGGACATCATTTGCCGCACCACACGTAGCAGGGACACTTGCCCTCATCCTCTCCTCTCATCCAGGGATATCGAGTACGCAGGCTGTGACTCTCCTCAAGGGCACATCGATCGATCTTGGAAGCAGCGGGACAGATCGCCAGTTTGGTGCTGGCTTGGTCGATGCGGCAAACGCTGTAGCAAGTAGTTCATAACTTTGTCTCAGTTGTAAGTTGCTCCTCGCAGATAGACAATGGCAATCTACTCTAGGTGCGAGGAGGCATCATGCTTCTTGGTTGTCATCTATCGATCGGAAAGGGTTTCCCTGCCGCGATCGATGAAGCGGAATCACTCGGCATGAGTGCAATCCAAATCTTCTCCCACAATGCCTCGTCTTGGCGGATGAAGGAGATTACCGACAAGGTTGCAGACTCGTTCCGCAAGCGGTTAGCCCGCTCGTCAGTCAAATTCATCGTCGTCCACACGATGTACCTGCTAAACCTGGCGAGCCCCGACGATGCTCTCTATGAGCGCTCGATTCTCTCACTCGAAGAGGAGATCAGGCG
>JAGGXO010000204.1 GCA_021163015.1 Candidatus Bipolaricaulota bacterium | reverse complement strand
GGGCGAAGCGGATCTCCATGTAGATCACGTTCTCCCTCGATGCGTCCTCGCACAGCTCGTAGGCCGCCCGCTCTAGCGCAGGTGCGTCCTGCAGGACGCCGACCGTGATCGCAAACGCCTGCAGGTACTCCTCCAGCGTGCAACGTTGCGGTGGTGTCAGCGCCTTACGTAAATCCAGATCAGAGGTGAAGCGTCGCTCCGGGGGAAGGGCGCTCGCAAGCTCGATCACCGTCTCCGGTCGCATCGAGCCATCGAGGTGAACATGCAGATCGAACTTCGGTAAATCACGAACCCAACTGCTCATAATGTTTCCTCTTTTATCTTTTCGCTTTCTTTTGTGGCTTTAGCGTTTCTAGGCACAACATTAGCCATTATTACATCCACTACCAGACGTGGCAGGCGAACAGCTCAACGTTGCACACAAGGTGCAACGCTACACAAGACACCCGTGATCTCGTAGCGTGGTAGCTTGTCTACCACGTTAGGCACGGTTCATCTTTGCTCTTGCCGAGGCGACCTTCCTCTCGATCCCGTTGGTGACGCCCTTCCGTTCGTCGATCCGAAGAGAGATCGAGATGCGGTTCGACTGCTCCAACATTAGGTCGCGGCAGGATTTGATCACCGCCATCACCTCGTCCCAATCGCCCTCGATGTTCGTCCCCATGGAGTGGTGTTCGTATTTGAGGCCGCTTGCCTCGATGATCTCGAATACCTGGGCAACGTAAGCGCTCACTGATTCTCCAGCGTCGGTCGGGAAGATCGTGAAGTCAACGATCATTGCATACCCCTAGTAGGACAGGTCCCAGTCATCCTGGTCGCCCTCTCCCACGATGGTGATCGTGCGCGCCTGCGGGTCGAGGGTGACGTAGGCCCACGACGGGAGGCTCCCGTGTTCGTCCGCGAGTTGGTCGAACTCGATGTAGTGGATCCCGTTGATCACGGTGTGGACGTTGGTGTGATCGTGCCCCTCGAAGACGGCGATTACCACGCCTGAGTCCTCCATAACCTTCTGCACTTCCTTGTTGTGCAGCACCTCCGGTCCTCCGCCGGACAGCATGTCCTTGTCAATTTCAAGCCGCTGATGCACGCAGACAATCGTCGGTTTGTCCGTCGCTGCTAGATCAGCTGCCAGCCAATCGATCTCAGGCTGCGGGATGTTCCCCTGGACGACCCAACCGGCGTGTCCAAGGTCCTCTCCCTTCTTGTTGTATTGCGCGTCGAGGATGACAAAGTGGTACGTCCCGGCGTCGAAGCTCCCGTACGTCTTCGTGACAGCGGTGTGAGTGAGGAACTCTTCCTTGGAAAGGTCGTACACATCGTGGTTTCCCAGCACATAGTAGCGCGGGGCGTCGAGCTCGGCGTAGATTGCCTCCGCCTGATCGAGGATATTCACGATGCGCGCGGGGTCGCCCAAGTCTGCTCCCATGACGAAGGCTCCGTTGACAAAGTCACCGAGCTGGATGACGAGGTCCGCCGGCCAGGCGTTCATCGCATCGACGTAGGCCCCTAGACGCTCCGGGTAAGTTGTCATGAGCTTCCCCTCGACCGGCGAATCCGTATCGTGTGCGTGCAAATCGGTGAAAATCCCAACGCGTAGCACGTCAGAAGTCGCATCGTCTCCAACACCAACGAGCGTCAGACTCGCAACAAGAATAGCGCCAAGGAACAACGCCAGTAACAGTCTTCCTCTCTTCATCTTATCCTCCTTCGTTGATCGATCATTTCTAGCCTAACACCAACCTCCGCGGTTGACAAGCAGCGCACAGATGCTACCCTGTGGGGACAGTTTGGAAAAGGAGATCAATCAATGGAAATCAGTCAGATGCAGGTAGAAGTACACCGTATCGCTGTCGAGCATGGATGGTGGGAGGAGCCGCGCTCAGTGGGGGAGGTATTGATGTTGATGGTGACCGAGCTTGCCGAGGCTATGGAAGCCTACCGCAGCGGCAACCCGGAGAGCAAGAAGATTCCCGGATTCTCTCAGATGGAGGAAGAACTAGCGGATGTCGTCATCCGCTTGCTTGACTATGCGGGTGGGAAGAACCTGAATATCGAGGGGGCGCTCCTAGCGAAGATGGCCTACAACGAGAAGCGCCCCTACCGACATGGCGGAAAACTGGCCTAATTAGTTCCTGTGGCGTCAAGGCTCGCCTCGCGCCCGAGGGAGAATCCCTTGAGGTTCGTCTCGATGATCTTCTTGTCCTTACCAGAGAAGACCTGCTTGATTGCCGCACACAGAGCATCGTCAGGAATTCCGACAAATGGCGACCCTGCGCCGAGGACGACCATATTCGCACAGAGGGCCGAGCCCGCCTCTTTGGCTATGGCGATGGCATCGATCAACAGGTGGTGAGGCAGCGTCTCGAAGCGTGCTCTAATCTCCTCCTCGCCCGGGTACGGATCGACGTTCTTGAATGGCACGGAGTTCGCAACCACCATTCCCCCTTCCTTGAGAAATGTCAGATAGCGCAGTGCTTCAAGCGGTTCTGTGGCGAGGATCAGATCGGCCGATCCGGCCTTGATCAGATCCGAATAGATGGGTTTGTCGCTCAGGCGCACGTGGCTCTGCACCACGCCTCCGCGCTGCGCCATCCCGTGCACCTCCGCCTGCTTGATTAACAGGCCTGACTTTAGAGCAGCCTCACCGATCACCGCGGCGATTGACAGCAGCCCCTGTCCGCCAACCCCGGCGAGGATGATGTCCTTCTTCATTTTGCCCCTCCTTTGCGCGCGTGCCGGCGCAGAGTCTGCACGCACTCCCGCACGGCGATGATCACCGACGTTCCTTCGTAGGCGATTTCCTCACCGATGATCCGCACGTTCTCATCGTGGTGCTTGGGAAGCGGAATGATCGTCTTTATGTGCTCCTTGCTCACCCCCAAACCGCTGCAGATTGCAGCCAAACGGTTTGTCGCGTTCGATTCCTGCCCGCCGGTCATGGCGACGGTGAGGTTATCGAGGATGATGATAGTCACGTGAGCATCCTCCGCAACGCAATCGAGAAGGCCCGTCATTCCGGAGTGGGTGAAGGTGGAATCCCCGATTACGGCGACTGCAGGAGCCAGGCCGGCGTCGGATGCGCCCTTGGCCATGGTGATCGATGCTCCCATCTCGATACACGTATCGATCGCTTCGTGTGGCGGGAGTGCGCCCAGAGTGTAGCAGCCGATATCGGAGAAGACTCGCCCCTGGGGGAATCTATCCATGGCGGCGTTCAATGCGCGATAGGTGTCCGCGTGCGGACAGCCCGGGCAGAGAGCAGGTGGGCGAGGGACGAGTATGCTCGGGTTAGTCAGGCCATCCGACTGTGGCAGCGCGAGAGCACGAGCGACGATGTCGGGGTTGAGCTCGCCAGTACGCGTGATTGTCCCATCTAGTCGTCCGCGAATTGTGGCATCTCGATCACCCAGGAGACCGCGGATCTTAGCCTCTATGTACGGGTACCCCTCCTCGAACAGGATTACCTCTTCACATTCAGCGAAGAGCCGTTGCACTTGCTTAACCGGGATTGGGTACTGAGAAATCTTGAGGAGTGGGTGCGTGCAGGCGCCGTTGTAGACTTCTTGTACGTAGTTGTACCCAATTCCGCTGGCTATGATCCCGCGTGTCTTATCCGGGCCGTCCTCGTATCTGTTGAATGGGCTATGCTCACTTTCTGCTAGGAGCTGCGGTTGGCGGGCAATCAGATCGAGGTAGCTCCCTCTTGCGTTCGTCGGCAGAAGGATGTACTGATTTCGATCTCTTGGAGGAGCAAGCTTGTTCTTGCCGCGTGTCTGCCCCAATTTCACCACCGAGCGTGAGTGGGCCAGGCGCGTCGTCAGCCGGATGAGGACGGGAATGTTCATTTGCTCGGAGAGATCAAACGCATATGCGGGGGCGTCGTACGCCTCCTGCTGGTTGGATGGCTCCAGGCAGGGGACGAGGGCGAGGTCGGTGTACAGTCGCGAATCCTGCTCGTTCTGCGAGGAGTGCATCGATGGATCATCCGCCACGCTAACCAGCAGACCGCCGTTGGCCCCAGCGATTGCTGCATTGATGAACGGGTCGGCGGCGACATTCAACCCCACGTGCTTCATGCTTACCATCGCGCGCTTGCCGGCGTAGCTCATCCCGATCGCTTCTTCCAGCGCTACCTTCTCGTTTGTGGACCAGCGGCAGTGAACGTCTAGGTTCTCTGCTCGCACGCTCCGCTGAATGTACTCTGTAATCTCTGTCGATGGTGTCCCCGGGTAGGCATACGCTCCGGAGAGGCCAGCATCCAGAGCGCCCTGCGCCAGGGCTTCATCACCCAATAGAAGCTTGGTCGTCATTACTACCTCCTAGTCAAATGAAAGGGGGAGAAGTGGCGAAGGTATCCGCCATGTATCACTTGTGCTGCATTAGCCAAGCGATACACCATCGGGACGACATTCCGCCTCGATGGCTTGCGGTAAAGGTGCTCGCCATAGCAAACCCAACACAAAGGATAAACTCGCGCGGAGGGCGGCGCAAGCGCTGACAGTCTGCGATGTTGTTATTGCTCATTCTCGTTGGTATACTGCCAGCGTGTTCTCTCGCAAGATGTCCAAAGCGAGAGATCCGATCAATCACGCTTAGGGGGGATAGCCAATGGGGCAAGCGAGGAACATCTGTCTTGTGGGGCATTCCGGATCCGGCAAGACAACCCTCGCCACTTCGCTTTTGAAGAAGGGTGGCGTTAAGGATCAGATCACGCTCGATGCATCCGCAGAGGAGAAAGAT
>JAGGXO010000158.1 GCA_021163015.1 Candidatus Bipolaricaulota bacterium | reverse complement strand
ATGTTGTACTCCGCCGCCGGGATGATGTTTCCGTGTCCCAGGCCGATCCCACCCATGATCACGCAGCGGTCAACCAAACTAGCGATCTGCGGACAGCGGTGTAGGGCGAAGGCAATATTCGTTAGTGGGCCGAGTGTGACAAGCGTGATCTCGCTGGCGAAGCGATGGATCGTGTCGATGATCACGTCAACTCCGTGACCGGGACTGGGCCTACGCCCATACAGAGGCAAGCCGATCTCCCCCATCCCATCCTGCCCGTGTATGTACTGCGCTGTTTGAAGCGGTCGTAGGAGTGGTCTTGCCAGCCCCGCGTAGACGGGAATGTCTTTCTTGCACTGCTCCACCGTGTAAAGTGCGTTCTGCACCCCGAGTTCCAGTGGGACGTTCCCCGCGACGATCGTTATTGCCTCCACTTGAACATCGGGGTAATTGAGTGCCATCACGAGTGCAACAGCATCGTCGGAAGCAGTATCAGTATCGATGAGGAAGTGTCTCAATGTCACCCCTCCTTGGAGTGTGGTCTGCGGCCGATGGTAGCCGATGCCAAATCCCTCCGCCAAGACAAAGTGAGCCGAAGCGCATATTGATGCAACGAGGCGGTTACTCGCCGCGAAGGACACGAAGGAAGAAGGCGAAATGAAGTGTCCGTTTCCGATCCTGGTCACAGTGTACAACCGAATTGTTGCATTTGCCAGCCAAGCGAGAGCCATTCGTCGTGTCCTTCGTGGTGAGAGATGCTTCTGCCTGCATGAGCTTGAAAAGCCCCCTCTTCTGCGATAGAGTAGAATTAGAATAACATCAGGAGGTGAATGTCATGACAACAGAACATCGATCCGTGCCAGCAGCAGGTGGTCGCGTTTGTTGTCTGTTCACTTCCGATTCTCTCTGTACGTGTTAGCACAGCACGTCTATCCCTGAACCTGTTTTTCAAAGATGCCCTATTTGGCGCACAGCGCCTGTACGGGTCCGCATTTTCTATTTTCACAAGGAGTTAAGATGCCTATTTCGCATACTGTATTAGATTTGATTGGTAAGACGCCGATGGTGCAGATAAACAAACTGGCCGGTGATTCCAAAGTTCGAATTCTTGCAAAGCTTGAGTCGTTCAACCCGATGGGAAGTGTGAAGGATCGAATTGCTCTTGCAATGATCGAAGACGCCGAAGAGAGCGGACTGCTTCGGCCAGGAGGCCAAGTCGTTGAGCCAACATCTGGAAACACCGGCATCGGATTGGCGCTCGTCTGCGCGGTTCGCGGGTATCGACTCACTCTCACCATGCCTGAGACGATGAGCGTCGAGCGACGGAGGATACTCGCCGCGTTGGGGGCAAGGCTCGTTCTTACGCCAGGCGATCTGGGAATGAAGGGAGCTATCGCTGAAGCAAGGCGAATTGTCGCTGACTCGCCTGGTACGTTCATGCCGGGGCAATTCGACAATCCGGCGAATCCTCGCGCCCATGAACGCACTACAGCGCGCGAGATCTGGGACGACATGGGCGGCAAGATTGACATCTTCGTGTCTGGCATCGGCACTGGTGGAACGATCACCGGTGTTGGCAGGTTCCTCAAGTCCCACGACGAGAAGATACAGATCGTCGGTGTTGAGCCGGCGGGCTCCCCTGTCCTCACTGCCGGAAGATCCGGGAAACACGGGATCCAAGGGATCGGGGCAGGGTTTGTGCCGAGGGTCTTACAGCGAGAACTCGTCGATGACGTGATCACGGTGAGCGATGAGGATGCTCGCGCGACATCGCGCGCATTGGCTAGGCGGGAGGGTATTTTTGCCGGCATTTCATCGGGAGCTGCGATGTGGGCCGCGTTGGCACTTGCAGCGCGTGTGGAGAACGAGGAAAAGACGATCATCGTCATCCTTCCAGACACTGGAGAGCGTTATCTCTCCTCCGACATGTGGGAGGTGAACGATGCTTCGCTCAATCCGTGAGGACATAGCAGCAGTTCTCGATCGCGATCCGGCGGCACGCAACCCACTTGAGGTTGTGCTCTGCTACCCTGGGATGCACGCACTGTGGGTCCATCAGGTCAGCCATTTTCTGTGGACGCATCGTGCGAAGCTCCTTGCTCGATTGCTATCGCACATCGCACGCCGCAGAACCGGGGTGGAGATCCATCCGGGGGCGGTGATCGGCAGGCGAGTTGTGATCGATCATGGAATGGGTGTGGTGATCGGCGCGACAGCGAGGATCGGGGATGATGTACTGATCTACTCAGGAGTGGTCATCGGTTCAACATCGCGCCGTCACGTCGTTCGCCATCCGACGATCGGCTCCAACGTCTTGATTGGTGCTAATGCCGTGCTGCTTGGCCCGATTCACGTAGGGAAGAGCGCGAAAATCGGCGCCGGGGCTGTGGTGCGCGAAGACGTGCCACCACATGTGGTTGTACTTGCCACTGCCAGCACACACTCTAGACGAGAGGTCCGTGAGCCATTGATCTGCCTTGAGACAGTGTCAGCAAGGTAGCCATCGTGAATTGACGGGCGGCAGATGCTTGCATAGGATTAGGCCAGCAGCGGTCGGGCGAGCGCTTATGTCGCGTCTGGTTGCCAGCTCGATTCCTAGGAGGCCATTCATGGGGGATAGTTCTGCACGCGCGTACGGGTATCGCTACATTGTATTGATCGTGTTCATGGCGGTGATAGCAGCCAATCAGTTGCTGTGGATCTCATTTGCCCCGATTACCGGTGCCGCAGCGAAGTTCTACGGTGTCTCCGATCTGGCGATCGGCCTTTTGTCGATGATCTTCATGCTCGTGTTCATCATCGTCTCCATCCCGGCATCGTGGGTGATCGATACGTACGGCGTTCGCGTTGGCGTGGGGATCGGGGCCGTGCTGACCGGTGTATTCGGGCTCTTGCGCGGCCTCCTTGCGACGGACTACACGTTGGTGCTCATCGCGCAGATCGGGATCGCCATCGGCCAGCCATTTGTTCTAAACGCAATAAGCAAGATCGCCGGGCGGTGGTTTCCGTTGCGCGAGCGAGCGACGGCAACGGGGATGGGATCTCTCGCGATCTACCTTGGGATCTTCATCGGCCTTGCCCTCACGCCGTTTCTCGTTCTTAAGGCGAGCATTCCTACAATGCTCCTTGTTTACGGGATCGTGTCGCTGCTGATAGCCGTTCTCTTCCTCGTGCTAGTACGTGAGCGCCCGCCGTCACCGGTCGGGCCAGAAGAGCGATCGCTTGTCCTCGATGGACTAAAGCAGTTGTTTCATCAGCGAGGGTTCCTCGTACTCCTTTCTCTGTTCTTCATCGGCCTGGGCGCATTCAACGCGGTGACGACGTGGATTGAGCAGATTGTGGGCCCGCGCGGGTTCTCCATTGACCAAGCTGGCCTCGTCGGTGGGCTGATGGTCATTGGCGGAATCGTCGGAGCGATCGTGATCCCACCGCTATCGGATCGGATGCATCGACGCATTCCGTTCATCATCCTAGCGCTTATTGGCACAATCCCGGGGCTGTTGGGAGTCACCTTTGCCACCAGCTACTGGCTGCTCCTTGCCTCTGCCTTCGTCCTTGGTGCATTCTTGCTCAGCTCCGGTCCTCTTGGTTTTCAGTATGCCGCGGAGATTACCTATCCTGTGCCAGAGGGGACATCGAATGGGCTTCTCTTGCTTGCTGGGCAGGTGTCGGGGATTGCCTTCATCATCGGAATGGATGCGCTCAAGTCTCCGACCAACGGATCGATGACATCTTCCCTTCTCATTCTCACCGGTCTGATAGCTGTCTGCCTGCTGCTCGCGACGAGGCTGCGCGAGTCTGATCTGATCACAGATGCATGAGACCATTCACCACGAAGAGCACGAACGACACGAAGAGATCATGCAGAAGAGCGGTTTGATTGCACTCCGGGATTGACAAGATTGGAGTGAATCGGGACCATGTCTCTCAGGCACAATGAGTGTGTACGGATCTCCGGCTTCTCCCTGAGGGTTTCAGGCTTCACTGCTTGTGTCCCTCGGCGGTGAGAAACACCATACTTCAAACGGGGAAGCGGAATACCGCACCAGGCACGAGCCCGCATAGAGCAACATGGATCTGTACGGAGAAGTTGGCTAATCGCTGCAAGTCTCCCAGCGGACTCGTTTCTCGTCGTATTGCGTCCGCGGAGGCTGGACTTCTGCGGGGACACCGATTGGAATGAGAGCGAACGCGAACATATCATCAGGAAGATCGGCTGCGGAGTGGACGCGTGGTTCCAGATCTCCAAGCACCCCGCACCAGGTGGCGCCGAGGCCGAGGTTCGCTGCTGCGAGGAGTAGGTTCTCTGTGGCGGCGCCCATATCTTGATCGAACCATTTATACCCTTCCTTCTTGCCGAATGGGATAATCACCGCCCCGGCGTCGACGCCGAACTTAGCGTAGGGGTGCGCATTGCAGATGGTGGCAATCTTCTCCTTGTCGGTAACGACCAGGAACTGCCATGGCCGAGAATTGTTCGCTGATGGCGCAGCCATCGCTGCTTTCAGGATCGTTTTCAACGACTCACGCGAGATAGGCTCGCCCGTGAACCTACGAATCGACCTTCGCTTCGTTATGAACTCCAGCGCTTCCTTGCTCATGTGTTTCCTCCTTCCGATTTGTGACGCATACAATCTACAGCAAGATGCATTCCAGTGCCAACTATCTTCGCTCAGCCACACGTGCGAGCACGAAATCAGAAGGGAGAATCGTTGTGTAGACCTCATTGCCCCCTTAGGGGAGAACGCCTTTGCAGATCGAGCACATTATGCATAATCTGAGAGACATAATAAGCACATTGCTTAGGCATAGAATATCACGTATAATTGTGCCTGGAGATGATGGATATGCGTACTACCATCGATTTGGACGATGATCTAGTAAGAGAAGCAATGGATCTCTTGGGCGAGAGGACCAAGCGTGCGGTGGTCCAGCGCTCGCTGGAGGAGCTGATCCGGCAGAAGAGGCGAGAGAGGTTGAGAGGAAAGCTGGGAAAGCTGCATTTAGAACTTACATTAAGCGACTTAGAGAGAATGAGACAGGATGAATCCTGAGGCTAGCAGGAATGAAGGCAGATCTGATAGTCTTACTCTGATCGATACATCTGCTTGGATACTGGCTTTAAGAACGGGAGAGGAGGAGCACGCTCGAAGTGAAGTTGGTCGTTTGATAGAGAAAAACCTGGCTGCAACCACAGGGATCGTGAAGCTGGAACTGCTCTGTGGAACAAGAACGAAGAGTGAGTACAAGGAGCTTAAGGAAGATCTGGAGGCGCTCATCCAGCTTGAAATAACAGGAAAGACGTGGGATAGATCATCTAAGCTAGCGTACAGTTTGAGGCGCAAAGGGATAACTGTGCCCTCGGCTGATGTCCTAATTGCGGCGGTTGCCATGGAGAATGATTGTAACCTACTTCACGCCGATCATCACTTCGATCTGATGACAGAGCACAATGTGGGTTTGCGCCCAGCAATGATACTCAGTTTCTTGGAGGAGTAGTGCTCACCGAGGTGCCCTTCTCATCGTGCGACGCACACAGTCTGCGGCAAGATGCATTCCAGTGCCAACGTCTCGCTGCCCACGAGCGACCGTACACTGGAGAGTGACGATCGTGTCTCGCGCACTGCGGAGCCACCGCTATCTGTCAGCATCATGGCCGGTCTGGAATTCATGCGTTTCCGCCCAGACTGCTGCAGGATTCCCACTACTAATTGCCTCTTCTCTAGGAGGTTGGTGTTGACCTCCGGCACGGACTTAGGAGATCTATTAATCTTCGCAATACTTCAATTCCCGATATCAACAATCGCCATAATTCACCAACTACGTTGTTGTGTTAATTGCCGTGCTGATTCCGATCGCATGGTTTCTTCAGTTCTCTTCTTGACAGTAGAGGAATGGGGTCATAGAATGGGTGATGTTGGGAGAAAGATTGCCCGGGAGGAGGGAGATTTTGGGTAGAATAAGAAGTTGGGCATTCAAAGGAGGAAAATTATGGAACTTGTTTTTCAGTCATCGCCAAGAATAATCGTTGCTACAAATACTTTTATCAACGTTCCAATTATATTGAAATATGAAGATACTCCACTCATGGAGGTTATTCAAGAACAAGGCCTTGGTTTCACGACACAAATACCAATCTATCATTCAGATGGAACTTATTTGGCCAAGGTAAAAGGAAATCGGGTATTCCCAACTGAAGCAGGGAAAAAAGCAAAAATAGAAATTAGAGACACTCCGGGCAAGTTCATTTGCAGTCTTGAAAACAAAGTAATGTTCGAACTATCTCATGGGGTTGGCGAGGGATTCAAAGCAGATGCCGAATTATATGCACCAGATGGCTACTTTATAAAGTGCTCGGATTCTCCTAAGCCTGAGTTATTTGATGTAAACGGTAACGCGATCAAAGTTGGCGGAATTACTATGATGGGGAATGTTTTTCAAAACCTATCTGTAGGCATTTGGCTACGTAAAGATGGTTCCTGTGCAATAGGAGTATCATAGTCAGGCTTTGTGTGAGATTATGAAGCACTGCCCAACAAATCACTGCACTGGATTTTTACTCCGCTGCGCTCCGCAAAAAACAGTGAGTTCAAGCGTTGAGTAGACT
>JAGGXO010000058.1 GCA_021163015.1 Candidatus Bipolaricaulota bacterium | reverse complement strand
GTGAAGAACGTGACGATCAACGAGCCCTTCTTTCAGGGGCACTTTCCAGAGCCGTTACAGGCGGTGATGCCGGGGACCCTTATCCTGGAGGCGATGGCTCAGACCGCTGCCTTCCTCCTTGCCAGAGACGGGCAAGGGGAAGGCTACCTTGTTGGTGTAGATGAGGCGCGCTTCCGGCGTAAGGTGATCCCTGGGGACCAGTTAATCCTTACTGCACGCGTTTTGCGGGTGCGAACTGGTCTGCTGAAGGCGAAGGTTGAAGCGAGCGTCGATGATGAACTGGCCGCATCGGGAGTCATCTCTCTTGTTGCACCGGTGAAGGATAATGTGGGATAGACTAATCGAGTGCGTGCCGAATGTCAGCGAGGGGCGTCGGCGAGATATAGTAGAGTCGATCGCTTTCGCTGCTGATGGCCCCGGCCGCAAAGTGATCGATTTGAGCATGGACCCTGACCACAACAGGTCGGTGATCACCATTGTTGGCGAGCCTGACGGTCTTGTGGATGGAGTTCTATCACTCGCGAAAAAGGCATCGGAGTTGATAGACCTGAATGTTCACCGCGGTGAGCATCCACGCATGGGCGCGGTCGATGTCATTCCATTCATACCGGTGCGTGGAGTGACAATGGAAGAATGCATCGATCTCTCCATGCGAGTCGGAGAGCGCATCGCAACGGACCTGAGAATCCCTGTCTATCTCTATGAGGAAGCGGCGAGAAGGCCAATCAGGCGAAACCTGGCAACGATCAGAAAGGGTGAGTTTGAGGGATTTGCTGAGAAGATTAGTCTTCCTGCGTGGATCCCTGACTTCGGCGAAGCGAAGATCCATCCCACGGCTGGCGTCGTTGCCGTTGGTGCGCGTGAATTCCTCATCGCCTACAATGTTGACCTTGCCACGGCGGACCTCTCTGTGGCTAAGGAGATTGCGCGTGCGGTTCGCTTTTCAAGTGGAGGTTTGCGCTATGTGAAGGCCCTCGGCTTTCCTCTATCGGAGAAAGGTATCGTTCAGGTGTCGATGAATCTGACTAACTTCAAGAAAACGCCGATCCTGCGCGTCTTTGAGCTCGTGAAGCGTGAAGCGGAGCGACGAGGGGTGATGGTAATAGGAAGCGAGATTGTGGGCACTATCCCCAGACAAGCGCTCTATGATGTTGCCCGGATGGCGCTTCAGGTGCGGGATTTTTCGGATGAGCTCATCCTGGAAGAACGAATTGAGGACGCGCTGAGTGCGAATAGCTGAGCACGAAGTACGCCGCGTGAGTGTTCTCGGCTATGGACGCACCGGCCGTGCCGTCTCCGAATATTTCTACAGCCATGACGTGGAAGTATTCGTGAGCGACAGCCGTGCGTTAGGTGCTGATGATACAAACCATCTCTCTGCGCGCGGAATCCCGTATGAGCAGGCAGGACACACCGTGCGTGTGCTGGAGGGAACAGACCTTGTCATCATCAGCCCAGGGATCAGGCCAGATCTGCCGATCCTGCAAAAGGTAAGAGAGACACAGACCCAGATCATATCTGAGCTTGACCTTGCCTTTCTCCTTATCCCTGACACGCCGTTGATTGCCATCACTGGGACGAACGGCAAGAGCACAACGGTGAAGCTCGTCGAAGAGATATTGAGACAAGTTGGGATAAAGGCAATCGCTGCGGGCAATATCGGGCTTCCTGCCATAACGCTCGCCGACAACCCGCCCGAGGTAGTAGTCCTTGAGGTGAGCAGCTTCCAGCTTGAGCAGAGCAGAATCTTTCGTCCGTCTGTTGCTTGCCTATTGAACATAGCTCCCGACCACCTTGACAGGCACGGATCGATGGATCGCTACGTTGCCGCCAAGTTGAGCATATTCGATCGGCAAACAAACGCCGATCTGGCTATCGCGTCGCACGAAGTTCCTCTCCTGAGGGGTTCTGTTGAGGCAAGGATCGTGTGCTATGAGGATGTCACTCTTCCGAAGGATGTGTTTGTAGATTCACTTTCTCCACACAACCGATCCAACCTGCGTGCAGCGATCGCTTGCTGTAAGGGAGTGATTCCAACTCTCGACGAGAGTCGAATAGATCTGCGAGTCTTGAAAGGCGCGTTCCATCTTCCGTATCGCATGCAGGAAGAGCCCTCGCTTGGGGACTTGCGCGTGATCAACGATTCGAAGTCGACCAATGCTGCCTCTGCCATCACCGCACTTCAGGCGATAGATGGCCCTTGCGTTCTGATCCTGGGAGGAAGACACAAAGGAGCAGGGTACGAACAGCTAGCTAGCATTATCGTGCAGCGCGATGTCAGGCGTGTGATCCTCTTCGGTGAAGGAGCGACTCTGTTGCGTTTGTCGTTGCGTGACGTTGGTTACGCTCGTGTAACCCTCTGTTCTACCCTTGATCATGCCCTGAAATGCGCCCTGAAGGAGGCGCGGGAGGGAGACACGATCCTCTTCTCGCCTGCATGCTCAAGTTACGATCAGTACAGCAATTACGTCGAACGAGGGGAACACTTCTCGCACCTCGTCAGATCCGCCTTGGAACAACAGTCACCAAATCGGTAGAGTCACCTGTCTCCTAGTAGCAACACGAATTATCGCCCTCATTTTGACATCCTTCCTTCCGCATGAGGGACAACTGCCGTATTCATATGGGGTATCAGAGATGATGGTGCATCCTGGCAGACAAGGAGACGCAAGTGGACGGACGAGTGGATCGAGGAATCGTGCTTTCGGCCGCACTTCTCTTGCTTTTCGGGTTAGTGATGGTCTACAGTGCCAGCGCCCCATTTTCTCTTCGCCACTATGGAACAGACACTCATCTGCTCGTGAAACAACTGATTGCGGCACTCCTCGGCATTGGTCTTCTGGTATTGTTCAGCTACATCGATTATCACCGCTTGCAGCAGCTTGATGATATTCTCCTCCTCGGCGCGTTTGGTCTGACGTTTCTTACGGTCCTTCCGCTGCACGGGATCAGCGATGGGCGGTGGTTGCACATAGCCTCATTTGCTATACAACCAACGGAGGTCCTCAAGCTAGCTCTCATCATCTACTTGGCAGCAACGATCACGAGAAAGAGGGACTCAATGAGATCGTTTGTCGATGGTGTGCTGCCATTTGTCTTGATTCTAGTTGTAATTGCCGCAGTGACCATGAATCAGCCGGACTTTGGCATGACGCTTATTTTCGCTACGTTGACCGCTATCATGCTCTTCATCGGAGGGGCACGTGCGGTGCACTTGTTGGGAGTAGGAATTGCGAGCATACCATTCATCTTCCTGGCAGTGCGTATTGCCCCTTACCGGATGGCGCGGGTATTGTCATTCCTGAATCCACAGGACTACAGCACATCTTCCGGCTACCAAACGATTCAATCGCTTGTTGCGATCGGCTCCGGTGGATTGATCGGGCGAGGATTGGGCGCATCGCGTGCGAAGCTCTTCTACCTCCCGCAGGCACAGAGTGATTTTATCTTCTCCGTGACTGCGGAGGAGCTGGGGTTAATCGGCGCGATTATCCTGATAGTCCTTTATGTAGCGTTTGTCTGGCGCGCGTTTGTCGTGGCCCGCTATGCCCCGGATCGATTTGGCAGGCTGCTTGCGTTTGGAATTGGATTCGCTATTGCCTTTCAGGTTCTTCTCAATCTGGGTGTTGCCACAGGGTTACTGCCGGTGACCGGACTCACCCTTCCGTTTATCAGCAATGGAGGGTCATCGCTTCTCATCACTCTATCCATGGTCGGAATCCTGCTCAACATCTCCAAACAAGGAGGAAATTGATGCGCATACTGATTGCTGGTGGAGGAACGGGCGGACACTTCTACCCCGCGCTTGCTGTGATGGAGGAGTTTGCCAAGTGCAGAAGGGAAGTGGAGCTTGCCTATGTCGGCACGAGGCGAGGGATAGAAGCACGCATCCTCCCTTCGTATCCGTGGATCTCCTTCTTCCCAATTCATGTGCGTGGACTGCAGCGGGGAAATGTCATCCAGAATCTGTATGCAATATCGCTTCTCGTCGTGTCCTTTGTGGAGATGCTGACTGTTATTCTGCGCTTCCGTCCACAGATAGTGATTGGAATGGGTGGGTATGCATCGTTTCCCGCGGTCTTCCTCGCTTCCCTGCTCGGGAAGATCGTTCCCATAAGGACAGTGATCCACGAGCAGAACGCGGTTGCTGGCTTGACGAACAGAATTCTTGCTCGCTTTGTCGACAAGGTCCTGATTTCGTACCCTCAGACGAAGGATCAGCTTGCTGTTGCACGCAATATTGTTGTGACAGGGAACCCGATCCGCAGTGAGTTTCTTCTTGCCAAGCGCACACGCGCTGCCTACGAGTGCTTCGGACTCTCTCCGGAAAAGCGAACAGTTCTCGTCTTTGGTGGCTCGAATGGATCGCTCGCTCTCACCAACGCTATCCGCAAAGCGCGCTCCGAAATAGCCACGCATAAGGACATGCAGATCTTGTTGGTGACAGGCGGAAGCATCGATACCTCTGTGATTGAATCGGAGCTTGTCGAGGCGGGGATAACGAACATCGTTGTGAGAAAGTACATCGAGCGGATGGCGGAGGCATTCGCCATTGCTGATCTCATAGTCTCACGAGCCGGAGCCACTACCTTGGCGGAGATCACATCATGTGGGAAACCGGCGGTCCTTGTCCCATGGGGAGGGGCAACAGATGGCCATCAGTGGGAGAACGCACGCGTCCTGAACGATGAACAAGCTTGCACAATTGTGGGTGAAAATGATATCCTAGATAGACGCTTGACGCGGTTGATCGAACAGATGGTGAAAGATGAACAGGGGTTAAATTTAATGGCACGAAACTCGATGCGTATGGGGAGCAGGCATGCTGCTTCCTCCATGCTCGGTGAGATAATGGTTCTCGTTGAAGGAGCGCGCACTTGATCGGCGCCGGCAAGCGTTACCACTTCGTGGGGATAGCTGGCGCTGGGATGAGCGGACTCGCCACGGTGATGCTCGCGGGGGGGAGTAGTGTCTCTGGCTCCGATCTACGCGAGAACGCGCAGACGCAGTATCTGCAGAGGGCCGGAGCAGCGATTCACATCGGCCACGACCCAAGGATCGTCAATGAGACCGTTGATGAGGTGATCTTCTCCTCGGCAATTGGGGAAGAGAATGTCGAAATAGAAGCGGCGCGCAGACTCAATCTTCCAGTCATCCATCGCTTGCACGCGTTGGCGGACGTAATTGATGGTTACATGAGCATTGGTATTGCTGGAACACATGGGAAAACCACAACCACCGCGATGACGGCGACCATTCTGCGTAATACCGGCAGGGATCCAAGCTATCTTGTGGGCGCTCACTGTCCCGGTTTGGGCGGGAACTCGCATCTTGGGTCGGGAGAAGTGTTCGTCACCGAGGTCGATGAGAGCGATGGCTTATTCCTTGCTATCCATCCCACTATTGGCGTCCTCAATAACATCGGCCGTGATCATCTGGGGACTTACCACACGCTGCAAGGGATCAAGGAGAGCTTCAAGCGCTACATTCTCCAAGCAGAGAGTGCTGTTCTGGCAATCGACGACGTGAATGTGCGTGCGCTTGCGAGTGAGCTTCCTTCGGCACTTAAGGTTGGTGTGCACTCGGATGCCGATCTGCGTGCGGTGAATATATCTCACTACCACTTTCACACGACCTTCGACCTCAGATATCACGGAGAGGATGTGGCACATGTATTCCTCCCTGCTCCAGGCGATCACAATGTGAGGAATGCACTCTGTGCAATCGGCGCGGCAAGCTTGGCCGGTGTCCCCCTTGCCGATGCGGCCGGGGCAATCGCCGATTTTCAACTTCCCAAGCGTCGCTTTCAATTGCTTGAGGAGAATGGTGTGACGGTTGTCGATGACTATGCTCATCTCCCAGAGGAGATTGAAGTTACACTGCAGGCGATCCGCTCGGGCTGGACAAACCGCAGAATCGTCGCCGTCTTTCAGCCGCACCGTTACACGCGCACGCAAGCGATAGGGAGTGAATTCGGCGAGGCGTTTCGGCTGGCTGATACCGTTGTGGTTACTCCGATCTATCCAGCCTACGAGCGCCCGATTCCGGGTGTTACGTCACAACGGATAGTCGATTCAATCAACCGCAGCACTGGGAACGATCCTCTTCTCATTCATGACAAGGACGAGGTGCTTTCATTCCTCAAGAGCTACATCGAGCCCGGCGACTTCATTATCAGCTTTGGAGCGGGTGACATATGGACGGTGACCACAAGCCTGTCGCGTTTCCTCGAGGAAGGAACCTTCTGCGCCGCATAGATGAAATAAGCTCCAGCATCGCCTCCCTGCCTGGTGAATTGAGAAGGGGAGAGCCGCTATCGCTCCACACGACGATACAAATTGGTGGCCCAGCAGAGGGCTTCTTTCTTCCTGCAAGCAAAGAGTCACTTATCGAAGCGATTCGCACGTGTCGTGAACACGGCGTTCCCTACTTCATTCTGGGTAAAGGCTCCAATATCCTCTTCTCAGATAGTGGCTTCCATGGACTTGTCATCTCCACAGCTTGTCTGAGCGGGTACAAGCAAAGTGATGAATGCCTGTCCGCGGACTGCGGTGTAGCACTTGCCACGTTGATATCCACTGCGAATACACACGGCAACTACTCGCTCGATTTTCTTGCTGGGATTCCAGGTAGCTTGGGAGGGGCGATTGCGATGAACGCCGGCATCAAAGAGCGGTCGATTGGGGAGATCGTGAAAGAGATCACCGTTCTCTCCACAGATGGCACCCTTGAATCGATCGGTAGGCCCGCGTGTGACTTCTCCTATCGAACGAGTTCGATCCTCAAATTGCGCCTCCCGGTGCTTGGAGCCGATCTCTTCCTCGGTGGAGAAAAGTACGATCGAGAGCAACTTCTTGCACAGCGTTCCGCCAGACAACCACTCGGACTTGCAAGTGCCGGATGTACCTTCAAGAACCCAATTGGCCGTTCTGCAGGGGAATTGATCGAGCGTGCCGGCTTAAAGGGATTCCGCTTAGGAATGGCTCAAGTATCTGATATACACGCCAATTTTATTATCAACTTAGGGGGGGCGAGGAGCGCTGAGATCCGCAGAATAATTGACATTGTGCGCCAAAAGGTGTATAAAAGTTTCCATATCTTGCTTGACTTGGAGATT
>JAGGXO010000166.1 GCA_021163015.1 Candidatus Bipolaricaulota bacterium | reverse complement strand
TTCCAGGTCCTCGACCAGGACGGCATAGGGAAGCTCGTGAAGATGGCCTGTGAGCTTGGACGCAAGGCCCGACCGGATATCCACCTCGGCATCTGTGGAGAGCACGGTGGAGAGCCATCCTCGATTCACTTCTGCCATAAGGTGGGACTTGACTACGTCAGTTGCAGTCCGTATCGCGTCCCCGTGGCACGTTTGGCAGCGGCACAAGCCGCACTCGAAGACAAGTAAGAACAAAGCCTAGCTGATGCTTCGCACGAAGGCCGGGAGAAATCCCGGCCTTTCTTTTTGGGAAGGCTCCCTTTTCCACTCCCTTCTTCTGAGTTGGCCAATCGTATGAAACGCCCTATACTGGGTTTTGGCTCATGAAGAAGTTGCGGGAAACATGCTGTGATGAAGGGAGGAAACGATGGTGAAGAAAGCAGTGATAGTTGGTCTCTTACTCGTTGTAATCCTAGCTAGTGTGGCATTGGGGCGCGAGATCGTCGTCACCAGCATCGCTGATAGCAGGACGGGAAGCTTTCGTTGGGCGTTGCAGGCAGCACGTTCGGGCGACACGATCACCTTCGATCCTCAGATCTTCCCGCCGGACCATCCGGCAACGATCTATCCCCGTAGCGAACTTCCACAAATCCACTGCGGGAACCTGACAATCGATGCGAGCAACGCGGGCGTGATCATCGACGGCTCCAACGTGCCCAGCGACTGGAACAACGGGCTGCAGGTCTACTCGGACCGCAACACCGTCATGGGCATGCAGATAGTGAACTTCGCGGGATCAGGTATCGTTGTTGGCGGAGGCAAGCGGAACACGATCGGAGGAGACCGCACGGTTGGATCCCGTCCGATAGGACAGGGAAACCTCGTCTGTGGCAACGGTATTGGAATCAACCTCTGCGATGTCGGTACGTACGCCAACGCTGTTCTGGGGAACCTCATTGGCGTGGCTGCGGACGGAACTACGCCTTGGGGGAACAGAGACTTTGGCGTATTTGTCGAGAACAACGTGCATGACAACGTCATTGGTCCTGGGAACGTGATCGCCAACAATGGTCAGGGTATCTTGATCATTGGAGCAACAGCGTTTCGGAATCGTATTACTCAGAACAGCATCCATACCAACAGAATCTCCGGCATCTCCTTGCAGGAGGGAGCGAACTCAGATCTCCATGCACCCACGATTCTCGACTTCGCCCTAGAAGAGGGTGCAGTGAGCGGAGTGACGTGCCATGAGTGTCAAGTAGAACTCTTCTCTGATCACGAATATGAAGGCGCGATCTATGAGGGCCATACGCAAGCTGATAAAAGTGGACAGTTCTCTTTCTCCAGCACAGGGCCGCTGAAAGGTCCAAATTTAACCGCAACGACAAGTGATCCTCAAGGCAATACCAGTTCCTTCTCCTCTCCAACTCAGGGAACCAGAGCGGCGCGTATTCTCCAGACGGGCAACGATACCCCTAAGCAACTCCTCATCACGAACTCATCGTCCGAACTTGCGGACAATCGAATGGGAGGCATGTGGAACGGATTCTGGCAACTAGATAACCAGGCATCCTGGACCGACATCTTCACTCGCCAGATCCTCGGCCTTGGATTGACACGAGCGGCACTCACGATCAACAGCCGAGAGCAGATCACGGCTGGGCAGCAGGCAGCTGACATGTCCCAGCCAGAGATGAGCATCTTGCCAGTTCACGATGCTTTGTTCACGATGGTCTCCGATTGGGGGGTTCAGATAACCTACACGCTCACATTCTGGGACAAGGAGAACCCCCACACGGCAGATGTGCTCAGTGGCCCAAGGTTTCAAACGGAGGAGGAGATTGCACGCTACCTAGAATTCGTACAGTTCATCGTGAGCCACTTCAAGGATCGGGTTCAACGATATGAGGTTTGGGGAGAACCCGATCTTGGCGCCCCTGGCCATCACATTCCACTTCTCACTTACATCGATCTTGTTCCTAGGCTTGTGTCCGTAGTTCACACCGCAGATCCCGAAGCAAAGATCCAGGTTGGTGCAACGTCAGGACTTCGCGATCGCGAGTCTCAAGACTACCTTTTCGCAGTGCTGCAGTCAGAGATCATGCCCTTGGTCGATGTCGTTGCCTGGCATCCTTTCTATGGTGAGTCGCCTATCCACGAAGCCTCTTATTACTACGAGTACCCATCGATTGTACGGCAAATCAAGCGAACAGCCGAAGCAAACGGGTTCGTGGGAGAGTACCAGGCTGACGAGATGGTCTGGTGGACACACGGCGAGGTCAACGATCAACCTTGGAGGTACAGTACTCTCCAGTCTGCCAAATACACCGCAAGAACTGTGCTTTTGCACCTCGGAATGGACGTTTCAGCAACTCTGGGTGGTATCGGCGAGCGCCCTGACATCTTCACGACCATCCAAAACCTCTGTACGACAATGGCCGGCCACGAGGCGATCGATATGCTGGTGGAGATCGACATTAACTATAACGGGCCTGTCGCCCATTGTAGCTTCCGATTTCCCAATGGTGATCGAATGCTGGCCGTCTGGACTGACGGGATCGCTCAGGATGAGGATCCAGGTGTCCCGGCGACGATTACGTTCCCTGGGCTGACCGCGAGGACGGTCACCGGAATTGACGTGTTGCGCGGCTTCGAGCAGGACCTCGTCTTCAAGACGGACGGAGATTCAACCATCGTCCGTGACCTCCTCGTCAAGGACTACCCGATCTTAATCAAGTTGAGCGACGTAACGATGAACCCTGACTACGCTGAGACCGTCGGTGACGGGTTCCATCGGTTGGGCAATGTCAACGCTATGCCGAGTAGCACTGGTAGTAGCTCAGACCGCGATGGCGACGGCGTGCCCGACGACGAAGACTACTGCCCTGACTGGCCAGGAAGTAAGGAGGCAAACGGTTGTTAGGCGAAAACGGTTGTGCCATGATGCGCATCAGTCCCTCGCTACTTAGAGTGAGCATCGAACTCTTGCCCGAAAGTGACAAGAAGCGTACTCTTGGCCGTTCACTCCTCACAACGTGGCAGACAAGCTGCTCACGCTACGTAAGCGTAGTAACAAGCGTGGGAGGCAAACGCAGAAGAATGCTTCTGCCTTTCCCCGTCACTCATCACTGATCACTTATTACTGGTTAAAGGACCACGCGTACGAGCAACCCAAGAGCCACAGAGAGGGCACAGGCAATCGCCGGGGTGCCAAGCCAGCCGAACAGCACTCGCACCAACTGACGGCCATCGATTGTCTTCATCCCCTTGACCAAACCGATACCGACCAGCGCCCCCACCACAGCCTGGGACGCGGAAACGGGAACACCAATCATTGCATAGATGTTCAGAGTGATTGATTCGGCCAATATAACGACCAGCGCCGCGAAGGGATCCAGGGGAACGAGGCCGCTCCCCACCGTGCGGATCACGCGCTTGCTGAATGTCATGATGCCAAGAGCAATCGCCAGTGAACCAAAGAGTGCCGCGGCAAATGGAGACAACAACCCGGATTTGACGTAGACGCCCGTCACATTGGCCACGTTGTTTGCCCCCAGGGAGAATGCCCCGTAACAGGTAACGAGCACGAGCCCCCAGCGGATGAAGCGATCGTGGTTAGCAAAGCGACCGATCAACGTATGCGGATAGAGTGTAACGATCTTGTAGGGGATGTAGGCTGCGACCAGGCCGCCAATCGGGGTCAGTATCCAAGAGAGAAAGATCTTAATCAGTGGTTGCAGATTCACTCCGCTCGTGTTGAGCAGACTCCCCCCGATGATCGCCCCCACCGTCGCCTGGGTACTCGAGATGGGAAGGCCGAACAGGGTCATGACGGCGACGGTGATCCCAGCGGCAAGCATCACTGTGAAGCTAGAGACAAGTGTCTGCGTCCCGATCGCCCCGTAGGTGGCAAACCCGCGGCTTCCCATGAGAACCGCACCAATGACA
>JAGGXO010000120.1 GCA_021163015.1 Candidatus Bipolaricaulota bacterium | reverse complement strand
GAACCCTACAGCGAAATAGGTGACAGTGTGAACCACGACCGTTCTTGCCGCAATTCCCCAAAGTGTTAGTTGCATTCCGTTCATGACCCTCATTGCCTCCGTTTGTTTGACTCAATCAATCTGGCGCATCGAACGGTTGAGCGCAGCGTACGCGGTGGCGAGCAGAACCAGCCCTCCCGCCGCGTTGAACATCAGCGTGAGGTGATGGTCGACGAGCACGCCCGCAACAATATACGAGACCGGGGCCAGCCCTTGCGAAGCGAACATCACCAGGCTCATCAGCCGCCCGAGGAACCGCTTCTCGGTCCGCAATTGTAGCCACGCCAGGAGAAGCACGTCAATCAAGCCATCGGCGGTGCTCATGAAGGCGATGACTACCACTGCGACGGACAGGCCGGGAACCCAGCCAAGCGATGCCAAGCCGAGTCCCAACAAAAAGGTCACGGCGATGGTTATCAGCCCCCGACGTCTCGGGCGGGCGATCAGCCCTCCGATGATTGTCCCTACAAGTGCTCCGCCGCCCCAGGCCGACATCATCACCCCGAATGCGGTCGCTCCTTCGGCGAAACGCATCTTGGCCGTGGCGGCGAGCCCGACGTTCATTGGGCCGGCAAAAGAGAAGTTGATCGCCGCAACGATGAACAGAAGCGCTCGGAAGATCGTGTCGTTCCACGCGTAGCGCAGTCCTTCGACAGCGTCGGCGATCAGTCCGCGCTTCTTAGGATCCGTGTCCTGCGTGTCGCCGGGTGCATCTGCGGTGGGCTCAGTGCTCACCACTATCTTGCTCATGCTGTGCATCATCGACACCGTGATTGCCGCGAAGACGAACGTTACTGCGTCGATCGCAAACGCCGTGGCCGTCCCAGTGGTAGCGACAAGGACTCCCGCCAGTGCGGGATCGACCAGGACGCTCAGGTGGGATGTTCCTTGGACCAGGGAGTTGGCCTGTTCGAGGGTCGTATCGGGGACGAGGCGCGGGATGAACGATTGAAAGGCGGGGTAGAAGAACGCATCGAAGGTCCCGAAGAGCAGTGCCATGACCCAAAGGTGCCACAACTGCACACTGTGCATGATGACAAGGGCGGTCAATGCGGCAACCAGTACGGCGCGTACGGCGTTCGATATGAACATGATCAGGCGCGAGGAGATGCGGTCGCTCAGTGCGCCACCGAGGAGCATCAGTGCGGCTCGGGGAATCGCAGCGAGCATCAGGACGGTTCCCAGCGCGAGGCCCGACCCAGTGATCTGAAGCGTCAGCCAGGTGAGGGCCACGAAGTAGAACTGGTCACCAAGGAGCGATACACTTTGTCCTAGCCATAACAGACGGAAGTCACTCAGGTGTAGTGGGCGAAAAATGATGTCAATCGTGATTTGCGACTGAATATGTTCATATTAGCTCTCTTTCAACGGTGATGATTGCGATCGAAGATCCAATCCGCCATATCCCTTGTCTGGCGGATAGGTTAGGATGTGATTACTGAAACGCCAATGCTTGGTTTAATCTGGAGCAGGCTTGGAATAATACCGGTGAAGCATTACTAATCGTGTAACGAACCTCCTTCTCTTTCTGAATTCCTCCAGTCTTCTTGCTTTGCGGCGTGAATCTTGAGAATTTTCTTCACTTCCTGGGCGCGCGACTTGTCCATCACGAGCAGGACATCGTCGGTGTCGATGATCACGATATCCGAGAGACCCAATGTGGCGACCAGACGCCTTTTCTCTGATGCATGCTTGGAGATGATGGTGCAGTTTGACGTATCGACTCCGATGTGTGAAGCGCGGACAAGGTTTCCCACTTCATCTGTCTCCAGTACCCCGCCGAGTGCGCTCCAATCACCGACGTCGCTCCACCCTATATTGCCTGTGGGTATGACCAACACGTGCTCGCTTTTTTCGAGTACTCCGTAGTCGATCGAGTTTGCCTCCTGTTTGGCGTAGATCCGCTCGAGGTTTTCTTCATAATCTGATGCCTGCGCATACTTTTCTATCTCCATCAGGGAGGCGTGGAGCTTCGGCATGTGTTCTTTCATCTCGCGCAGGATGGCATCAACTCGCCAGACGAACATCCCGCTGTTCCAGTAGTATCCCCCTTCTTGGAGAAATCGTTCCGCAGTCTCCAGATCCGGCTTCTCGGTGAATCTCTTTACTTCTAGCACCTCGGAGCTTGTGCCTGGGCCGCTTGTCACAAAGTGGTTGAGTGCTTGGATGTAACCGTATCCGGTGGCCGGGTGATTGGGGGTGATTCCCAGAGTGACGAGGTGCGTTCCCGCCGAAGCGACGCTCGCCGCATCGTCCAACAATTGTAGGAAGCGTTCTTCATCCGCGATTGCGTGGTCGGCGGGGAGTACTATCATCACGCCACTTGGATCCACCCGCGATAGGCGAGTGGCCGCTAGACCGACGCACGGTGCCGTTCCCCGCCCCATCGGCTCGACGATGATGTTCTCATCGGGAAGCTCGGGAAGCTGCTCGCGCACAATTCCCACTTGCGTGCTCCCCACGACGATGTATGCGTTCTCGGGAGGTACCAGCGGAGTGATGCGCGCTACCGTCTGCTGCAGGAGCGTGCTTTCGCCGAGAAGGTTCAGAAACTGCTTCGGCATCCTCTCCGTGCTCAGCGGCCACAGCCGTTCGCCGCGTCCTCCCGCCATGATTACTGCAAAGAGCATACTTGTCCTCCTTTCGGTGCTAGGCTTCCGAAGGCCTCTCCTGGACGATCTGATGAACGCGATGGAGTGCCATCAGCCAAGAGATGGTCGACTCAGCCCCCTGGTTCTGGTTGACCCCGCCTGCACGCAGTCCATCCCGACAGCCACCAGTCGCCAGTTCGACGAGCGTTGTGTGCACGTCGTTTCTGCCGAGGAACCAGTCGAAGCATTGCTCCATCGACTTTAACCAGCTCTCATCCTGGGTAACCCGGTATGCCTCGAAGCTGGCATCAACGAGCCCGGCGGCATCGATCGGCTGTTGGTCGAAGCGCGCCTGCTTGCCGCCCCTCTTCAGCCAGCCGTTGTTCCCGATGAGGGATAGGTGCCCCCCCTGAGGATCGGTCTGGATCTTCAGCAGCCATGTGAGGGCACGTAGGCCGTAATTGCGCATCTCATCGTTGCCACGGTATTCGCCGGCGGCGATCAGCGCCTGGGGGAGGCGTGCGTTGTCGTAGGTGACGATGTCCTCGCTCCACGGCCAGTCCGCTGACGCGTTGTTAGCGAAGGACCTCAGAAGGCGCTCCGCCAGCAGGTTGTGGACGCGTTGCGCCTCACGATCCCCTCCGAATCGCTTCAGGTAGGCGAGTGTGCCGAGGATGACGTAGGCCCAGGCCCGCGGCGAGGTGAACTCTTCGCAAACAGGTAGTATCTGCTGGAACGTGCGGGCAGCAAGGCCGATGATCGCATCTGTTGAGGAGTAGGCGACCGCCACTCCCAGAGCCCATACCGTCCGGCCGTGGCTGTCCTCCGATCCCTTCTCCTCGGTGAAGTGTCGGTCGTAGTCCATGAAGTTTCTTACTCGCCCGTTCTGTTCGTTCAGCGCATGATTGAGGAAGGAGAGGTATCTCTGCACTAACGATAGGATCTCCTCATCCTTGAACAGCTTCCAGTTCATTATCGTTAAGATCAATGCACGGGCGTTATCATCGGTGGCGTAGCCATAGCGACGATCAGGGGTGGTGAAGGCAGCGTGTTGAAGCATCCCGGTGTCGTCGGTCAACAGCCGCATGTGATCCAGCTTGATCTCCGGCAGGGAGGGGCGCTTTGTTCTCTCCCGTGTGCGCAGCCCGATGATCGGCCCGCGGCGCACGTGCAGGGCGTGTCGGAATGCCTCTACGTAGTGGCTCGCCACTTCGCGCCAGACCATCTGGCGTCCGAACTCGTAGGCGCGCTTGCGCAGGAGGTCTCGCTCTGCCTCATCCCCGAGGAGTCTCCGTAGTTCAACGGCCATCGCATCTGGATCATGAAACGGGACCAGCCTTCCCCTGCCCTCTGCCAGGAGCTCCTCGGCGTACCAGTAGGGAGTGGAGATTATCGCCTTGCCGCAAGCCATCGCATAGGCGAGCGTTCCTGACGTGATCTGCTCTTTGGCTAGGTACGGGGTGATGTAGATATCCGCAGCCACCAGGAAGCGCGTCAGCTGCTCCAAGCTGACGAAGTGATCGTAGAAGACGACGTTCTCTTCGAGTCCCTTGCTCTTTACCAACCGCTCCAAGGAGAGGCGATACTCCTCCCCGAACAGGCGCTTCACCTCGGGGTGCGTCGCACCGAGCACGATGTACAGCAGGTCCGGGAACTCCTTCACGACAGATGCGATCGCCTCGATCGCCACTTCAATTCCCTTGTTCGGGCTGAGCAGACCGAAGGTGAGGATCACCCGGCGGCCCTCCGCCTGAAAGTGATCCTTTGTGTACACGGGGTCAAGGAAGGGGATGTCCGGCGCGCCGTGGTGGATCAGCAGAATCTTCTCCTGCGGTACACCGTAGACGCTCACCAGTAGGTCGATCGCCTTCTGAGCCATGACAACGACGAGAGTGGACTGCGCACAGATAGCCTTTAGTGTCTCCAACTGCCCGGAGGATGGCTCCTGCAGGACCGTATGCAGGGTCGTCACTACCGGCCTTGTCAGGCGGGTGAGGAGGTCGATGATGTAGGCGCCATCATCGCCGCCGAAGATGCCGAACTCGTGCTGCAGACTGATGACATCGGCGCTTGAGAGGTCGAGGAAGTCGGCCGCGCGATGATAGTCCATCCTGTGCTGCGACCTAATCTCGAATTGCACCTCCGGCCCGTAGTTATACGCCCCGCCTCTGTTGCTGAGCGCGACAACGCGCACCGTCTCGCCGACGCCAACGTTCTCGCCCTGCAGTTGAGCGATGCTCTGCCCCAAGTCGTGAGTGAATGTGCCGATTCCGCACTGGCGCGGTGGATAGGTGCCGACGAAGCAGACATCGACCGGCTTCAGTACTGTCTCATGATTTGCCATGCGTACCCTCCTGTTCCAGAATCATCCTATACACCCGTAGGTACTCTTCTACCATCCTCTGTTGTGTGAAGTGTTCCTCCACCCAGGCGCGGCAGGTGCCGCGATCGATGCGATCGATGCTGTGTACCTTATTTGCAGCTTCATCGCTGTTTGCCACAAGAAATCCAGTTTTCGCATCCCCGATCAGCTCGCGCATCGATCCTCTCTCGATGGCGACTACCGGTGTTCCACACGCCATCGCCTCGACAACGGAGAGGCCGAACGGCTCATCGAAGGCTATCAGATGCAGCAATGCCCGTGCGCGCCCCAGCAGCTCTCCCTTCTCCGGCATCCCGACAGGGCCGATGTAGCGAATCTGATCCCCATTAACGTACGGAGCGACCATCTCCTCAAAGTACTTTTCGTCCTGCACGATCCCCGCGATGATCAGTCGCGCACCGGCACGCTGAGCTACCTTGATCGCTTCGTGTGTCCCTTTGTCAGGGTGAATCCGCCCCAAGAAGAGGAGGTAATCATCTGGATCATTGCAGAATGGGTAGTCCGCGACCGGAATCCCGTGATAGATAGTGGCAATGTAATCAAGATTCGGGTTGCGATCGGCATTGCTGATCGACACATAGTAGGAATTATCGTTGTACTTCTCGTACACCGGCAGGATCTTTGGAGAGGAGAAACCGTGGATTGTCGTGAGGAGGGGAGTGTGCACGAGTCGGGAATAGGTGAGTGGAAGGAAGTCAAACTGGTTGTGAATGATGTCGAACTCCCGGGCATGTTCGAATACCTCGGAGATGTGCAGACACTCACAGACCTTAGCATCGACTTCCGGGTTCTCGGAGTAGGGGCGGGGGCATACAGCGTGTAGCTTCGCAGCCGTGACCGAATCGCCGGTAGCAAACAGCGTTACATCCACTCCAAGTGCGACAAGCCCCTCGGTGAGGAGGCTCGTCACCCACTCCCATGGTCCGTAGTGGCGGGGAGGGACCCGCCATGAGATCGGCGCGAGCATGGCAATGTGCAATCCGGCCATGTGAACCTCCTTACGGCTGCGGGCAAGAGAGAATGTAGTCTAGGAGTTCTTGTATATCGACTGTTGCCAAGCCGACCCTGGTGTCGGCGATTCCGTAGTAGATCCGAAGAATGCCTGTATCCCTGTTGAGGATCGCTCCCGTGGGAAAGGTTACGCCCGGGACGTCCCCGCCACGCTGATACCTGTCTCGCGGGCCAAGGACCCACTCCGCGCTTCTCCTAATCACCCGCCACGGCTCCTCCAGGTCCAGAAGGGCGAGACCGACACGGTAGAGGCTTCCCGAGGCTGTCATGCGGATTCCATGATAGATGATGAGCCAGCCCTCATCAGTTTCGATCGGCGGTGTCCCCAGGCCAACGCGCTGCGAATCCCACCATCCGGGCCGCGTGGGGAGAAGTACCCGGTGATCCCCCCAGTGCGTGAGATCGGGCGAGAAGGAGATCCAGATATCCCCCTCTCCTCGGATGATCGGGCGGTGGATGAGAGCGTAGCGCCCCTTGAAGCGTCGCGGGAAGAGGGATGCATCCTTGTCCTCGGGTGGCATGATCGGCCCTACTCGTTTGAAGCTCTCGAAATCTTGGGTCAATGCAAGGGAAACGAGTGGTCCGCTGCTGGAGAATGAAACGTAGGTGATCGCGTATTCCTCACGTTCTTCCAGGAACACGATGCGTGGATCTTCCAGGCCCCACTGCTCTTCGCGTGATTCCAGTTCCGGCTTCAGCACGGGTTCCGGCGCCACAAGCCAACCGGTCTTCCCATCAGCGCTTTTGGCGATGGTGAGGTGTGAGAAGCCGCGCATATCCTCCACCCGCACGAGGAGAATCGTCTCTCCGGAAAGTTCCGCCGCTCCTGGGTTGAAGGTTGCATTTGCTGCGTATGGCCAATCCTCGGGTGTAAGGATGGGGTTCTTCTCGTACCGTTGAAAGAGTGAATGACGTGCCTTGCGTGAAGCTTGTCTGTCCATGTTCGCTCCTCCTATGCTCTGTGTGACAACAATCGCACTCTACTGCTCGACGAATCCGTTACTGTATTACTTATACCCAAAGTACGAGTGCTATTGTAGCCCTTCTTGTGTAGAGGAACGAGTTTCTGGCATTGTGGAGAGAAAAGATCGATCAGTGCCGCCTCTCTTCGTACTTGGAGGCCTCGATCTGTGCGCGGAGTCGATCTTGCCGACCGCCTTTTGATCTCTCACTTTGCGGCGTATCCGCACTTATCGGCCCAGGCTTATCTCTAACTAGCCCGAGCCTGCGAGCGATGTATTTGAAGTTGATGCTCCAGCCAAAGCCAAAACGGCGGGAGACGAACAGTCGATCCTCGTCGCTCCAGAAGGAGAAGTCCATTATCCTGCCCACTCCGATTCGAGGATCGACATGATCATGTTATCGTAGTAGCGGCCGTCGCGGAAGTAGGACTCGCGCATCGACCCTTCTAGCCTGAACCCGACCTTCTCATAGACCCTCTGCGCGCGCTCGTTGTGCGAATATACATGGAGGAAGATGCGGTGCATTCCGAGCTGTTTGAACCCGTAGTCGAGGATGAGTTGCGCTGCTTCAGACGCGTATCCTTTGCCCCACTGCTCCTTCTCGCCGATCATGATTCCGAACTCCGCGTTGCGATTGACGTAGTCGATCGAATGCAGGCCGCAGTTTCCTATGTGCTGGTCCTGATCCTTGACGATGATTGCCAGTGGAATGTTCGCCTGGTCTTTGTAGTGAGAAAGAATCCAGTTCTCCTCTTGCGTGCGGCTCATAGGGAAGCGCATAGTGAGAGTGGAGGTGATCTCTGGATTGTTTATCCACCGCATGCACCGATCCAGATCGACCTTGTCGAGCGGCCGCAGGTAGATCCGTTCGCCAATCAAGAAAGGGTTCTGCATAACGCCTCCTTCTTCAGTCTGAGACAGAGTATACAAGCAGCCTCCGGTCAGGAGCAATCAAGGGGGTCATTGCTGAGATGGAGCCAGTAGGTTCTTGGCGCCAAGCTGTAGGAGCACACCGGAAAGAAAAAGGCCCTGCGGGAGGCAGGGCCTTACCTACTACGATCTCGCTTACCTCACATGAAGATCGGGTAGACCGGGAAGAGCGAGGCGAAGACAAGCGCGATTACGCTCATCAGCTTGATCAGGATGTCGAGTGACGGGCCGACGGTGTCCTTCAGCGGATCGCCGACCGTGTCCCCAACGACACCAGCGTCGTGGG
>JAGGXO010000113.1 GCA_021163015.1 Candidatus Bipolaricaulota bacterium | reverse complement strand
CCTACACTAAATCAAGAGCCAGCACTCACTACGAAGGGCAAAATCACCTCGATCCTAGCCGCCACCGACCGGGGGGAGGATCGCCAGATGATCACCATCTTGCAGCAACGTATCAAATCCTCGCTGGAATCTGACATTGCCGCCGTTCTTGAGTACATTGATATATGCTCTAACTCCCCCTTCCGGCGTGAAGATACGTGAAGCTACCATGGGATATAGCCTAGCGAGGGCACGTAGCGCGGATATCACATCCGCCCCCTCCGCCAGTTCGACAACGACAGATCCACCATCTATGTCGCTCTTGAAGGAGAAGGAGATCTCGAGGCTTATCCTCATCGCCGGTTTATCAGATCAAGCGAGATCTCGTTGTGTCGCGGGATCAAGCGACACAACGATTCGTCGACGAGGCGTCCATCACTGACCCGAATTTCTCCGTTCACCATTGCTGTATCGACATGCTCGGCTCCGCAATGCACTATCGCCGCCAGGGGATCGGACTGCGCTCCGGCGTACTCTATCCCGCCCATGTCGAAGGTGATCAGATCAGCGGCCTTTCCGACTTCGATCGAGCCGATCTCGTTCTCTCGCTGAAGGACTTCTGCCCCTCCCACCGTCGCCAGATAGAGGGCGTCTCGCGCGGAGAATGCCTCCGCGCCGTAGTGCACGCGTTGCAGGAGCATCGCCTGCCGCACCTCCCGGATCATATTCGACGTGTCGTTGCTCGCCGATCCATCCACCCCGATCCCGATCCGCATTGAAGTCTTCCTCATCGGCACCACAGGAGCGATCCCGGAGCCGAGGGTCATATTCGAGCTTGGACAGTGGGCGAGGCCCGCGCCAGCCGCAGACAGCTTGCTGATATCATCGTTGCTAACATGAACAAGATGAGCAAACCACACGTCATCGCGCAACCAGCCGAGCTGTTCCATGTAGTCGACCGGACGAGCGCCGAAGCTCTGCAGGCAGAACTGTTCTTCATCAATCGTCTCCGCCAGGTGCGTGTGCAGCAACACGTTGTACTCGTCGGCAAGTTTCGTTGACTGCCGCATCAAATCAGCGGTCACTGAGAACGGCGAGCAGGGGGCTAGCGCTACACGCAGCATGGAGAAACGACTCCCATCGTGGTAGCGTTCGATCACCCGCTGACAGTCCCGCAGTATCTCATCCTCGGTTTGTACTACACTATCCGGCGGGAGACCGCCATCCTTCTTGGATAAGGACATCGAGCCACGGCACGGATGGAAACGGATGCCGCTCATCATTCCACCTTCGACCTCTGCATCGAAGATACTCGGGTAGCCATTGGGAAAGAGGTAGAAGTGATCAGACGTCGTCGTCGCACCCGAGAGGAGAAGCTCACTGCACCCAATAGCTGCACTGATCCGCACTGCTTCGTCATCAATCCCCTTCCATTTTCCGTAGAGGAAGACGAGCCAATCGAAGAGCTTGCTCTCGGCGGCACCGGGGACATTGCGAAAGAGCGTCTGGTAGAGGTGGTGGTGCGTGTTGATGAACCCGGGAAGAAGGATCTTGCCTTCCCCTTCAATCACGTGCTCGGCATGCGTTGCGAGTATTCCATCGGAGACAGCGCTGATGACATTGTCATCGACGAGGACGCTCCCTCCGCGGATCTCGCGTCGATCCTCATCCATCGTTGCCACAAGATCGAAGTTATGAAAGAGTGTGGTTGCCATAACTATCCTGCATTCAGATCAACGCCGCTCGCTGTTTCCAGGAATGCTGCCAACAGAGAGATCGCAGCTTCGATGTCGTCCTGGTGCGCCATTTCCACGACCGAGTGCACGTAGCGCGATGGGAGCGACAGAGTGATCGCTGCTGAGCCTGAACGTGCCCTCTGCATTGCCCCAGCATCCGTACCACCGCGTGGGAGAATCTCCATCTGGTAGGAGATCTTCCGTTCCATCGCCAGCCCTTTCATTACCTTGACGAGCCCAACATGTGAAATGGAAGAGCTATCGGCGATCTTGATCGCCACGCCGCCTCCAAGCTTAGTCACCTGTTGCGCACCTGGCACTCCCGGCATGTCGACTGCCAGCGTCGTGTCGAGCGCGACGGCGATGTCCGGATGAACCGCAAATCCGGCCACCTGCGCGCCGCGCAGACCGACTTCTTCCTGCGTCGTCCCAACGAAATACAGGTCACAGTCAAGTTTCTTAGCTCGCTTGATCGCTTCGATACCGATGTACAGACCGGCCCGGTCATCCAGTGCCTTTCCCGAAACGATCTCCTCGCCAACTACAAAGTCCTGGCGCATCGTGACCATGTCTCCCACACCAACAAGCTCACGCACGCGATCCTCTTTCAGGCCCAGATCGACAAAAAGATCCTTCATCTCGGGGAGTTTCTTCCTCTCCTCAGCGGTCATGATGTGGATCGGCTTGGCTCCGATGCATCCAACCAGGTCTCCCGATTCCGTGTGCACCACCACCCGTTGAGAGATGAGGGTTTTGACATCGAACCCGCCCAGGGGATGAATTCGTAAGAAGCCCGTGTCCTTCTCGATGTAGCTGACAATGAAGCCAATCTCATCCATGTGTGCAGCGATCATTACCACCGGTCCATCGCCTGGAATGTGAGCTATGAGATTCCCCAGGCTATCGATCTCGACCTTCTCAACTCGGTCCTTCAACGCCTCCGAGATGATGCCACGAATCTCCCCCTCGTGGCCGGGCACGCCAGCCGCCTCACTCAAATGTTTGAGAAGCTCCATGAATCCTCCTTGATAGTTTGAATCTACACTTCGAACGCTATGCAAGCGCCACGTGGTACCGCCTCGATGTATGATACATACTCACCTGCAAGCAATACAAACAGCCGTTTCGCCATAGCCCTGCCTTGAGCGCAACGCTGAGATCTGTAAGGTCACCACATCGGAGAACTTCGGGCATAGATTCAAGCTTGCCTCAATGGGAGAGCGACTTGTATCATTACAGTCATGATCCCTCTGAGAGACTATCGCAAGAGTAGAAGTTTCCCTATCGTCACGGTTGCGTTGATTCTCATTAATTTGCTAGTGTTCTCCTACCAGTTAACCCGAAGCCCTCAGGAAACGCTAACCCTCGATGTGTCGCCCTGGCAAGCACACAACATGAACTTCGCTGGCCTCAATCGGCCCGTCTCAAAGGTGCTGATCTCGCCGCGGGATGCTTTCATCTTCTCGTATGGTTTCATGCCGGGCGAGCTGTTCACCGGGGTAGATCTGCCTCCGACAATCCCCTTCCCGCTATGGATTACACTGTTCACCGCTATGTTCATCCATGGCGGACTGTTGCACATCCTGGGGAACATGCTCTATCTGTGGATCTTCGGAGACAACGTAGAGGACGCCATGGGACACGGAAGGTTTCTCATCTTCTATCTGCTATGCGGATTGATTGCAGCAGCGGCGCAGGCCGCGCTTTCTCCACATAGCGCCATCCCGCAGATCGGCGCATCCGGGGCGATCGCAGGAGTGCTTGCCGCTTACTTCATGCTCTTCCCCTACTCACGCATCCTAACCCTTGTTCCTATCTTCTTCTTCATAAGATTGATACGCATTCCCGCGGCCATACTCCTTGGCTTCTGGTTCCTGTTCCAGGTGATAAGTGGTGCGGGGGCGATCGGCGCATCCGGGGGTGGTATCGCCTTCTTCGCGCATATCGGAGGGTTCATCGCGGGGGGATTGCTCGTCTTCATCTTCCGGCGCAGAGCTATTCCCGTCGTCCTCATGGATGCACTTCGCCGCAGGCGATGAGACGGAGAAATGAAGCATTACGGATTCGGACTTCACATTGGTAGCTAAACCTGGTATTATGAAGTATCTGTCTGCAGATCGATAAAGGGGTGATGAGTAATGAGAATACGTGCCCTTGTGGGTGTGGCTTGTGCGTTTGTCTTGTTTGCCGGTTTGCTAGCTGTGGCGGGCGATGCAGTGCTAACCGATCATGCTCCGATCGTGATCGGGAATAACTACGAGTTCACCGCAGAGAACGGCGTCATTTCCGGCTCGGGAACAATTGGGGATCCTTATATCATAGCCGGTTGGAAGATAGACTCTGGATATAGTCGGTATGGAATAAGCATCCACCGCACCGATCGGTACTTCGTGATCCAGGACGTTAGGATCAGCGGCGCCTCACAGGCAGGGATCTTCCTGAGCTATGTGGAGAATGGAACGGTCAAGAACTGCGATGTCTCTGGCAACTGGATCGGTATCGCTCTCAACTTTGCCTCGTCCAACCTCATAAAGGAATGCACGTTGAGCGCAAATACCGATGGTATTCACCTCTACTTCTCGCACGACAATCAGCTCGTAGACAACACAGTTGTAAAGAACGACACCGGGATTTGGTTAGATGCATCGAACAGTTGCCATATCATCGGCAATACGCTATCGACAGACCACATGGGTGTGTATCTCGACCTTGGATCCCAGGGGAATCTTCTCTACAGCAATGTGTTCATGAACAACCTTCACAATGCCCACTCAGTCGATGTCAACGCATGGGACAAGGACGGAAGCGGAAACTACTGGTCAGATTGGAAGGCGATCGACGCTGACGGGAATGGCATCTGGGACTCCCCTTACGTGATACGAAGCGAGGGCGACCAGGATAACTTCCCGCTTGTCGCTCCACCGGAGGCAAAGGCGAAGGCAAAGACCACCAGCAGTAAGTAGTCCGACTTGTTCTCGAAACCCTTGGTAGTCGATTCTCGCTAGCGAGGAAAGGAGCGCCGCGTGAGGCATCTTGTGTTGATTGTGGCGGTATTTGCTGCCCTGTTGCAGGTACAGGCCATGGCCGCGGATTTCCCCATTGAAGGGATACAAGCGCCAGGGTTCAATCTTCCTGACCTCTCCGGGACAGAACACTCCCTATCCGACTACCTTGGGAAACCTCTTGTCATAAACTTCTGGACTACTTGGTGCGGGGCTTGCAAGTACGAATTTCCTGTTCTGGAGAGCTTCAGCCAGGACTATCACGAACAGGTTCGTCTAATCACTATATGCGCCGGCAACTCGCAGGAGGAAGCACTTGCTGCTGTTCAAGAGAAGGGGGTCGGCTTCTTGGTCCTCTACGACGCTCAAGAGGTCATCTCCAAGGAATACCAGCCTCCGCGGCCAAGGGATAAGAAGAGAGTCGTAGCGTTCCCATTCAGTGTGTTTGTCGACAAGGAAGGAAAGGTGGTGTACGCAAGGATCGGCACGTTCACGGATATCGACAGTTTGATCTCGCTCCTGGAGCAGTCCGGGATCGATCTCGTTCCCGCCGTTACTCGGCCATCAGATGAGAAGCAGCCAATTGATCATGGTGAGAAAGCAGACAGTGGCTGAGCGAGAGTCCGATCATCTCTTGTCGATGGCTGTAGCGACCGACAAAGCCGCGTCAAGGCAGTTAATGCTCAAGGAGGAACATGTGCGCTGAGAGACTCTCGCAGTATATGCATGGTGAAGTCCCGTACGCGCTTATGCACGTACTTATCCAAGATATGCGCCCCGGTCAGCGCATAACCCAGTGCTTCCTCGCCAAGCAGAAGACGCAGCGGGCGACCCGCTCAGGCGATGCTTATCTGGAAATCCTTCTAGCTGACAAATCAGGGACAATCCCTGCGCGGGCGTGGGCAGAGGCGACACAGCGATTCGCGTCCCAGTTTGACGAGGGGGATTTCGTCTTCGTTGAAGGGAGGACCGAGACCTATCGCAATACATTGCAGATCATCGTCGAGTCGATTCGACGCCTGGAAGAACACGAGAAGGAAACTGGGAAGATTAGCGGCTTTGATCCAGGGATCCTTGTTCCGGCAAGCGCACGCGATCCGGACGAGATGTGGAGCGAGCTGACAGACTTGATCAGCAGCATCTCCTCAGAGCCGCTTCGCGAACTCACCACACTGCTTATCGCTGAGAACGAGGAAGCGTTCCGAACATTCCCAGCCGCAGTGCAGTATCACCACGCCTACTTGGGCGGGCTGCTGGAACACACACTTGAGGTAGCTGGAGGGGTTCATCACTACGCTAAGACCACCTCCGCACTCGACCAGGGGATGGCCACAGCCGGAGGGATCCTGCACGATATAGGCAAAGTAAGGGAGCTTGAGAGACCGATAGCTCCTCGCTACAGCTTCGAGGGGCAGCTCCTTGGACACCTCCTGCTTGGCCGCGATATGGTGCGTGAAGCGGCAAGCAAGATCACCTGGGACAACCCTCACATTCCTGAGCTGCTTGAGCACATCATCATCTCTCATCATGGAGAGCTCGAGTTCGGTGCCGCGATAGTTCCAAAGACGGCCGAGGCGATCGCCGTCTACTACTTCGATAACCTATCCGCACGCCTGAACATGGTCGAGATGCACATTGCACAGGACAGTGAACAGGGCGATTTTACAGACTGGCACGGCCTTCTCAAGAGGAAATTCTTTAAGGGAATGGGCACGGGAGACTAGCAAGGCTAGTTCGGTTGATTCTTCTCCTGCAAGTGCGGCACGCCCATGTTGAGCGCGGCCTCCGCGATGTTGAATGCGTAATCCCTTACTCGCAAGAGGCTTCCGAAGATTACCGCTAAGCTAAGAGCATTCACACCCGCGTTCTGTAGTTGTGCCTCTTCTTCCCACATAGTGGTATGCGCACGCTCACTCAACGCGCCGTTTGCCCCCCCTAGATCAGCCTTCAGAAACGCTTCCACACTCTGCAGAACAACACCGGCCGCGTCTTGCTGCAATCGCTCGATACGGGATGCCGTATCGGGATCGATCGGCTCAGTCAACCCCGAGACAGCGCGAGAGATTTGCACGGCGTGGTCTCCGATACGCTCGAGGATCTTTGCCACACCGTGATACTCGTGGAACAGGATACGGCTCATGCCAATCTCCTTCTCCAGGAGCAGATCCCTCAGAAGCAGACCCAGCTCGCGCGACATCACCCGCGTCAAGCGGTCGGCTTCGATGTCTCGCTCAACAACATCGTTTGCCAGTGTGGTATCGCGCGCAAGAAATGCGCTCACGGAATCCGCAAGCATCGCCTTTGTGATAGTGAAGATGCGCCGCAGTGTAGCCTCCGCGGCGAAATCACGCATGCTCACAAGGCAGTGGAGAACGATCGAATCCTGCGATTCGTCCATGATCTCCAAGCCGACAAGCG
Source organism: Candidatus Bipolaricaulota bacterium (assembly GCA_021163015.1). Classification (GTDB taxonomy): domain Bacteria; phylum Bipolaricaulota; class Bipolaricaulia; order UBA7950; family UBA9294; genus M55B144. The sequence continues at coordinate 17,265 of JAGGXO010000113.1, read as the reverse complement.
ACTGAGCGACTTGCCGCACCGCACGCCGCTGCTCTGCGGATATGCGAGTTCCATTCGTCTCGATCACGTCATACCCTGTGACATAGCAGGAGATGATTGCTCGCTGAATCCACACCGCATCCTTTCCTTCAAGAGAGAGACGCGCGCTGTTCTCCGTTCTCAGATCCTTGGGCATGAGCAGGAGGCTCCCAGTGGCATTCTCCACGACCGTGACCTCCGACCCGCGACTAATCCCTATCTTCGTAGCCCATGCCTTTGGGAGGGTCACGAAATACGTTCCCCCGCCCGTTATCTGCACGCTTCTCTTGTCCATCTTTTCGCCTCCGCAATTTCAGTATAGATCATGCGCGATATATATACAAGACACCGCGATATACACCTGTCTTGCCGTGAACCGATAACCACATATAATCTTGGGCATACCTGAACAGAGCAAAGGAGTATCTCATGAACAGAACTGACTACTGCGCCCATCTATCGGCAACAGAGATCGGACGACAAGTCACCTTGTGCGGTTGGGTGAAACGCCGCCGCGACCTGGGAGCACTGACGTTCGTCGATCTGCGTGATAGCTCTGGTGTCGTGCAGTTACTGTTCTCCGGAGATAATCCTGCTCTGTCTGACGCGCACACTCTCAATCGGGAGGATGTAGTATGCATCACAGGGACAGTTCGCGCCCGCAGTGAGGGAAACGTCAACGAGGAGATGGCAACGGGCGAGATAGAGATCGAGGTGCAGGCTCTGGAGATCCTCAATCGCTCTCTGACGCCTCCGTTCCTGGTGGAGGGAGATGGGTCGGACACAACTGAGGAGACACGATTACGCTACCGCTATGTCGATCTAAGACGCGAAAGCATGCAGCGCAATCTGAGATTGCGCCACAGAGTATTTCATGTGCTGCGCAGCTTCTTCACCGACAAGAACTTCGTGGAGATCGAGACGCCCATTCTCACTAAGTCTACTCCAGAGGGAGCGCGCGACTTCCTCGTTCCGAGCAGGTTCTCACCCGGATCGTTCTACGCCCTGCCTCAGTCGCCGCAGCTATTCAAGCAGCTGTTCATGATCGGGGGGATGGATCGCTACTTTCAGCTCGTCAAGTGCTTCCGCGATGAGGATCTGCGCGCCGACCGTCAGCCGGAATTCACACAACTCGATCTGGAGGTCTCCTTCCCACGTAACGGGAAAGAAGAGATCTTCTCGCTGCTCGAAGGGGCGCTACAACGCACGTTCCACGACCTGCTCGCAGAGGACCTGAAAGTCCCCTTCCCGCGGATGACGCACGCCGAGGCATTAGCACGTTATGGGTCTGACAAGCCTGATCTTCGGTTTGGAATGGAAATACAGGACATCTCACAGGTAGTTGAGGGCTCCGGATTTCGCGTCTTCTCAGAGACTGTTGCGCGCGGAGGCAAGGTAGCGGCGATATGCGCTGAGGGGTGTGCCGGCTATTCTCGCTCAAAGATCGATCACCTGCAGGAGATCGCGGTGAAGGCCGGGGCAAAAGGGATGTCATTTATTAAGGTGAAAGATGAGATCTCCTCGCCGCTCACGAAATTCCTCACTCCAGAGACAATGTCGAAGATCATCACCGCCATCGGCGCGGAGGAAGGCGATCTGATCCTCATCCTTGCGGGGAAGACGATCGAGCAAGGCCTCGGAGATCTGCGCCTTTCGATCGCCAAGGAAGAGAATATCACGCGTGAAGGTTGGAGCTTCCTGTGGGTAACAGACTTCCCACTCTTTGGCTTAAGTGATGAGGGGAAGATTACAAGTGAGCATCATCCATTCACGTCCCCGCGCTCAGATGACATGGATCTCCTTGATGAGTCACCCCTCACTGTGCGCTCGGATGCCTACGATCTCGTGCTCAACGGGATCGAGATGGGGAGCGGGAGCATCCGTATTCACTCTCGCGCGCTGCAGGAGAGAATCTTCAGCGTGCTTGGAATCCCGCCCCAACAAGCGGAGGAGAGGTTTGGGTTCTTCCTGCGCGCTCTGGAATACGGCGCACCGCCACACGGAGGTTTCGCTCTTGGCGTGGATCGGTTAGTGATGCTGATGGCACACGAGGAATCGCTGCGCGACGTGATCGCGTTTCCGAAGACTACAACCGGAACCTGCCCGCTCACTGATGCACCAATGCCAGTCGATGATGAACAGCTGGCGGAGCTAGGGCTGATGCGCAAAATCTAGTCAGCAAGCCACAGCACCAGTCGATTATGAGATTGGCCAAGCTTCTTGGCCCGCTCTATCACCGGCGGCGATCCGCGAGGCCAGACGTTCACTCGCAATCGCCCTTTGAAGCACAACGGGGAACGGAAGATAATTGTCGACTGAACTTAGGGAGAGAGAATGGACAAAGCAACAAGACAGAGGGTCTTCCTTATCATAATTCTTTTCGCGCTGCTTGCCGTACTCTCTCTCCTCATAGCGGGCATAAACAGCGTCCATCCGCTTCCGGGGAAGCAGTTGCCAAACCCGTTTGCGGATGTTCCAGAGGAAGTTTCTGGGGCTAGCCCTAGCGGGCCGGATTGGGGAGCGCAAGTCATCCGTATCTTGATTCAATCGCTCTTTGCTCTGGGCGCGGCCGTGATGTTGCTGTTTCTGATAATCTCAAGCAAGCATCGCAAGCAGTTTGCCATCATCTTCGCAGTCCTGCTGATCATCGCCTTGGCACTGTCTCACATTCATAAGATTCCGCAAGGCGAGCAAATCGCTGCCCAACAAGATTCGATGCAGTTAGGTATTGGAGAACCGCCACCAGTTGGGCAAGTACACCCCGAGATCCCCCCGGTCAATCCGACCAGCTGGCAGATCATTCTCATTGCGGTTGGAGTCTCCCTTGTGCTCATTGCAATAGGGCTTCTCTTCTTCCTGAAGATCTATCCCGCCATACGCTCCCGCCACTCCAACGAGGAGGACTTCCTAGGCGATCTGGGAAGGAGCGCCGGGCTAGCGGCACATCGGATCATCGCCGGTGATGATCCACGCGCAGCCATACTTCGCTGCTATCAGGAGATGACAGAAATCATGAGCCAAGCCGAGCGCATTCCGAATTACTCGTACTTCACACCGAGGGAGTTCTCCGCACACTTGCGCATGCGCGGAATGAAGAACGAGGACGTCGACCGCTTGACCGGTATCTTCGAGACTGTTCGCTACGGAGGCAGAGGCGGAGAGGCTTTCATCGATGAGGCTGTCTCCTGCCTACAGTCGATCCAAGAGACATACGAAATGGAGGAGAAAGGATGAGCCGAAAACTAGCTTTATCTCTTCTGGCTATGAGTTTCGCACTCGTCATCCTCCTCGCCGTCCTCTTTGCCTTTCCGTTGCGCCACGTGTTCATGAACAGCGTCGTCACTCCTCTCATCACTTCGTTCCTTGTGTTCCGCTGGTATCTTCACCGGATATCACAGCTTGTACTATGGGTCGGGCTTGTCCTTGCTGGAGGAATACTGATGTTGTGGATTCTGTTTCGCACCTTCCCGCTGCCAAGGTCGGAGAAGAGAAGAAAATACGTCGCCGTCCCCGCAGGAGAGACCGATCTCAGGCGTTTGGCTGCGATGATAAGCCGAGCGAGGCGTCATCCCTTCGCCCGGCGAAGGATTGCGAGCGAACTTGTGCCCCTAACCGTGCGACTGATCGCGCAGCGCGAGCGGATATCACTTCCTGAGGCTCGCGACAGATTCGAGTCGTTCGCTTGGTGCGATGACGAAGCGGTCCCTGCCTTCTTTGATTTCCGCCGACGCTACTATGGAGCCGGCCTGGGCAAGGCATTCGAAAAGAGGTTACACGAAATAACCGCGTTCTTGGAACGCTACCATCAGGGGGTATGAATGGATCTAAGAGAAGTCGGTACGCAGAGCCGCGTGATCATCGATCAAGTGGGTAAGGCGATCGTCGGAAAGGACGACGTACTACAGAAGGTAATGGTAGGAATCCTCGCGGGGGCGCATATCCTGTTTGAGGATTACCCGGGGCTGGCGAAGACGCTAATCGCCCGCAGTTTCGCACAGGTCCTGGGAATGGACTTCCATCGGATACAGTTCACTCCCGACCTCTTGCCAAGCGATATCACCGGATCACACGTCTTCGATCGGCAGACAGAGCAGTTCACCCTCACAGTCGGTCCGGTATTTGCAAACATCATCCTGGCAGATGAGATCAACCGCGCCACGCCGAAGACGCAGTCTGCTTTGCTGGAGGCGATGCAGGAGTCGCAAGTGACGATCGATGGTGAGACGCATCGCCTCCCTTCGCCGTTTGTTGTCATCGCAACGCAGAACCCGATCGAATACGAGGGAACGTTCCCCTTGCCCGAAGCGCAGCTCGATCGCTTCATGGTCCGCCTCTCTGTGGGCTACCCAGATGCACAGGGAGAGGTGGAGATCCTCAGGCGAAGGCGCGCGAGGAAGACCGATGACATAATGCTCTCCCCAGTGACGAGCGCCGAGAAGGTACTCGAAATGCGCGCAGCCGTGGAGGAGGTATTCGTCGACCCTGACATCGAGGAGTACATCGTCTCAATAGTCCACAAGACTCGCACCGATAGTGACGTGTATGTGGGCGCAAGTCCACGCGGATCACTGGCCCTGCTGAAGCTTGCTCGCGCGCAGGCAGCCCTCGCCGGGCGTGACTATGTCCTTCCGGATGACGTCAAGGAGTTTGCCAAACCCGCCCTGGCACATCGCCTGATCCTTAACCCTGATTTGTGGTCCAAGCGAATCACAGCATCGGATGTCGTGGCAAAGATACTTCACCTCGTCCCCGTACCCAAGGTCAGCTAGAGTGTATTCATCAAGCAGAGTCGGAGTGGTTCTTGGCATGGCCATTTCTATTGCCATCACTGGGGTTCTGATGCGTGATGGACGAGTCATCGCCGCAAGCGTACCATTTCTGCTCTACGCTGGAGTCGCGCTCCTATCCAAGAGCTATCAAAGGGAGCCCCAAATCATCGTGGAACGAGTTCTAAGCGCTGATCACACAACAGAGGGAGAAACGATCGACATCACTGTGACGATCACCAATGCTGGTTCGCACATCCCCTGGCTCGGTGTCTCTGAACGTATCCCGCGTGGTGTAGAGGTGACAGGCGGCGATACGAGCATTCTTGCGAGCTTCGATGAGGGCGAGAAGATCTCCTTCTCCTACATGGTAAACGCTCCCCGCGGGATGCATGTGCTCCCAGGAATGGATCTCGTACTGTGGGACCAGATCACCCTTGCGCCACGCAGGCATTTCATTCCTCACAAGACGCAATTTCTCACCGTGCCGATCGCTGAACCAATCGATGAGATAGAGATTCGACCACAACGCACACGCGCCTACGCTGGGGTTGTACGAGCAAACCAGGGAGGCAGTGGAATCGACTTCTTCGGCTGCCACGCCTACAGCACGGGAGATGACATCCGACGGATCAATTGGCGCGCCTATGCCCGCACGCGCGAGCTAATCGTGAACGAGTACGAGCAAGAGAGGATAGCTGATGTCACCGTCTTCCTGGACGCCCGCGAGCGCGCCAATCCACGCGTTGACAAGAAGGAGACGTTCAATTACGCTGTGCGCGCAGCCGCGAGCATGGCCAACTACTTCATCAAGAAGGGAAACAGCGTAGGTCTATTCATTTATGGTGAGTACATGAACTGGACCTTTCCGGGCTACGGAAAGACCCAAATGAGGCGGATCCTAGACTCGCTGGCGCGCGCCCAAACATCGGATAAGGAGGTATTCGATGATCTGCGTGCCGTTCCGACGCGCCTTTTCCCTCCACGCTCGCAATTGGTAATGATAAGCGCATCCCTCGATGAACATGATGTGGAGGTTCTCGGCGTGCTTAAAGCGCACGGCTATCAGATCATCATGATTATGCCTGATGTGATCCCGTACGAGGCGTCGCAGATCGAACAGAGTGACGCAAAGGATCTGGCCATGCACATCGTCACCCTACGCCACAGGTTGATCGTTGATGCCTTGGCGCGCATCGGAGTGGAGGTTGTACAGTGGGATGTGAGGGATTCACTAGCATCGATAATCAGTTGGACACTCTCACGGCGCGCAAGGAGAATCGCATGAGGAAGATGGCGTTCATAACAGCGGTTCTTTCGTTTTCGCTTCTCTCGTTGCTTGGATTCCGTACGGGCTCGGTTGCCCTTGGCAGTGCAGCAGCAGTGATTGGTGCCTTGTGGTGCATGCTCCTGTTTGTGGACACGGACAGGAAGCAGCTTTCCGTTCTTCTTGGCCTTACAACCACAATCGCCATTCTCGAAGTTCTCTATGGAGCCTCAATCTACCTGGTGGGTTTAGTGATCGTTCTTTCCAACACAGCATGGGAGTTCGCGTTCACAGAAGCTGCAATCGCCTCCTTCTCCGCGGAGATGACGAGGAATTTCGCGCTGCGTCACGCTATCAACATGCTGGGGCTCGCGTCCACCGGGTTTGCGCTGCTCGTGATTCCGCTCCAGGTACACATCAGTCTGGGTTTTGGGACCGCACTTGGCCTTGGGCTTGGCTTGTTTCTTCTCTTCTCCGCGCTGCTCACACTGATGAAAACACGGTCGAGAAGAAAAACTGAAGAATCCCCTTTCGTTAAGGAAGATGGCGTTGCCCTGCTGCGCAACGCGATGAAAAAGGGGACGGGTGATCGTAGCGATCGCCCGTCCTGATGCTCTTGCAGCCTATTTCTTGATCGTGAGGTCGCCGCAGATCGCGACCTTCACCCGTTCATCCGCGTACCCACTGATCGTCCCCCCGAGAAGGGGCGATCCCGTCCCCACCGAAGGATAGAGGCGATAAGAGACTTTCCATGTCTCACCCGCTTCTATCGGATTCATCCAAAGGATCTGCAGATCCTGTCCTTCCTTCTTCGTAACCGCGTTGGCGGCATCGAGAATCTCCCACTGCCATCCGATCGGCAGAGTCTCCTCTAAGCCAACAGCGCGCACACCGGCGTAAGCGGTGACTGTGATTTCCACCAGCACCGATCCGCTTGCGTCCGGCGTCACCTCGCGTATGGCAAACAGCGGCGTCTCCCCCACGAGGATTCCCTTACGACACGTGGCGTATCTACCGCCGCCTTCATCAACCCTCAGAGTGACTGTAACAAATCCGGCCTCGGCAAACGCGTGTTCAACGGTTGGACCGGGTGTAGAGATATCGTACACGCCATCCCCGTCAAAGTCCCAATCGTAGCTTACTGCATCGTAGGGAAGACAGGCCTGACATGCCGTGAAGCTGGTGTCTTCTCCCACCGCCGGGTTATACGTTGCCGGGGAATAGTCCGCTGTTCCAGCAAGGGCGACCAGCCCGAACGTGGCCAGAACCACAACCACGATCAGGAGTCCTTTCAACCTGTAATTCATTCCCCCTCCTTAATCACACACGAAAGATCGGCGCGGATCCACCCCCTAAGGGAGTGGATCGTGCACCGATGTATCAGTCAGCCAATAGGCAATCAGATCTCGAATGTCATCGAGTGTGACCGCTTTTTCACCTGTGTAGGTAACAGGCTCTCCGCTGAGCCACAGTGACACCGCATACTGGATCTGGTCGAACGAGATCTGTTCCGGCAGGCAGAGATTGATCTTCCCTTGGTCGCTATCCCATCGCGAGATAACAACCTTGATCGGAAGCGTCGGGACAAGAGCAACCTTGTCCTCACCGAGGACCATTCGCGACAGGTGCGGTGAGGAGCTCTTGACCATCCCGCCGATCGCAGCCTTCGCTCTCTCAGTACAAGTGGCTGGGGCAGTGAGCGTATACCCTATTACGCGCGTGTCCCCGTCCTCCAACGTCTCCATGAAGAGCCAATCGGTCGTCTCCTTGCGAAACGTCGCACTTGCATTGTAAGCCTCGGCAAACGTCCAGCCATCAGGAACGTCCTCGTGCACGGTCAGGCCATGGACCTGCGTATTCGCAGTTATTGTGATCGTGACCTTGACCGTTCCGCCGGTGATCGTCTCGTCATCCGGGAGGCAAGTGTCGATCTCTCTTACTGCGCTCACACTGGGAAGAACGGTCAGTGTCTTGGAGACGACTGTGCTCATCCCCTCATCGTCCGTAACCTTCAGTGTAACATTGGCCTCACCCGTCTCGGCAAACGTGTACTCAATGTCGGAGGACGCGCCGTCAACATCAAATACTCCATCACCATCGAAGTCCCAAGCGTACGAGACGAGGCGCCCATCAACATCGTAGGAGCCGCTGGCGTCGAATACTGTTGGTACGGCAACGCGAGGCTCCTCCGGAGCCACTTTGAACATTGCAGCTGGTGCCGCGTTTGTAACCACAATCTCCTGTATGACCGACGATGAAGTGTTGCCATCATCATCGGTTACGACAAGCGTCACCATGTACGTCCCACTGTGAGAGTAGCTGTGCTGAGGGGGCGCGGTATCGGCAGTCGCGCCATCGCCAAAGTCCCACGCCCAAGCCACAACCTGACCATCAGCATCGCTCGATTGGTCCTTGAACGAGACGGTATCAGTAGTGCTTGGATTCATAGGAGAGTATGAGAATCCCGCTATCGGTGGGCTTGGCGGTGCAGGAGGTACAATTGCAGATAGTGAACCGCTGGAGATCGCTATGATATCCTTCACTCCACGAAAGCTCGTGTAAGAAACGCTCGAACCTACGTCTGTAGCAATGGTTCCCTTTCGTAATGCTTGAAGCGTAATCTGACCGACCCACTGCTCACCAAGCCCGATCTTTCCAATGTTGAATGTGAGGCTTGTTGTTCCATCCGCGTTTGAGATCACGCGAGTCGGAGAGGGAGTCGCTCCAAGATAACGGACGTCGCTTGAGAGAACCTCATTAACCTTCACATCGCTTCCTGCTGCATCTACCGTCAGCAGGTTGCCAATCTTCGCAATCGTTGAGCTGGTGATCCGCTTAAAGAACAGTCCGCCGGTTTTGGCGGCAAATTCCTCCAGCAAGTTGCTGTCGATCAGATACCCGATTCCGACAGAGACTATCTTGATTCCTGCCTCACTAGCGACATCTCCCTCACCGCCCGGATCACGGCCAGTATTACTCTGCCCGTCAGTAAGAAGGATCTCGACGAGAATTGCATCCGACCGCCCATCAGCCAGCAATGCCTGGCGAGCGATTTGCAATGCATCGCCAAATGCGGACTTCCCTCCCGTCACAACATCCGCGATTGCCGTCTTCACAGCCAATCGGTCTGAGGTGAGCGGGACAGCAAGCTGCGCCATCGTCGAGAAAGTAACGACTCCAACACGGTCCTGGTCGGTGAGCGTTTCCATCAGATCGAAGGCAAACTGCTTCGCCGCAGCGAGCTGAGCTGTGGCCGATGAATCGACGACGAATACGCAATCGATCGGGAATCGCCCCGCGTGGCCCATCCCCTGCACGGAAAGACTCAGGGTTGCAGTGTCCGGTGATCCTGTACCAGAAACGTAGATCTCCTGCGGACTAACGTATTGTTGTGTCTGTAGATACGTCCCATCGGCAATGGCCGGTAGGGCAAGCAAAGCAATTGCCAGTAAGAACAGGGCGAGGGGTCTCCCCCTCGCCAATACGCAATTCTGTTTCATTTGCAATCATCTCCTTAGCTTGAACGAAACTACTTGCCGCACGGTAGGCAGGCAGTGCTGCCATCGCAGGCTCCCTGCACTCCACCGGGCAGCGGATCACAGATATTCGTGTTCGTCAGCCAGTAGGCGATGATCGTCTTCAGTGTCTCGTATGCGACCGTCTGTCCACCAGTGCGCGGGACGATCTCATCCTCCAACCAGAATGCGATCGCTCGCTGCACCTGTTGGAAGGAGATCTTATCGGAGAGGTTGATATCGATCGTATCGTTCTCCACATCCCATCGCGAGATAGCGACGATAACTGGGATCGAGTCACTGATTACAACCGTACTGTCTCCCGTCACCTGCGTATCCTGGCAAGGCAAAGCAGAATCGACTATCCCCTGGATGTCATCGCTGCTCACATAGCAGGGGTCGCCAGCGCTCGTCTCAATCGCCTGTGTCTGTGGGACCTCAACCTGGTAGATGATGATCTTCATCGTTCCAGTCGGAATCTTGCTCGGGAAGACCCACTCCACTTGAGAACGCTTATAGATGAAGCCATCGTTCTCAATCGGGGTTACCTTCCATCCGGTCGGCAGATCCTCAGCCAGACCGACACCATACATGTCCTGATCGGCGCTGATTTCCACCTTAACGGTGAACGTGTTACCAGCGGGGTTCCCGTCACTACCAATGTAGTTTAGGAGAATGTTGTTACACGGCACAGGCGTAGCAATAGTACGCACGGCGTTGATGTTCGCTTCTGGAACATCAGGAAGGTCGAGATCGACTGGCGTGCACGTGTAGGCGTACGCAGAGATCTCCTTCATTGCCTCTAGGTCGATTGTCGCACCCTGCGTCCACGGAACGTATTCGTCATTCTGCCACATCTCAAGCGCTCGGTTAAGCTGGTTCGGCGCGATCTTCTGAGACAGGCGCAGATCTATCGTGTCATCACTATCTTCACCAATGCGTGGAACGAGGTGTGCAATGGCCGTCTTCAGCGGCAGAGCGTCGGTAATCTCGACCGTTGTGTCGCCATCAACAGGAAGCTCCAGCGCCGGGGTGCGCACTTGGAATATGCCTGTAATATCGAAGCAAACAGGAAGTGTCGTTGCGACCAGTTGGCTGCTATCTGGGACCGTTACTTCATAGGAGATGACCTTGGTCGTTCCCGCCTTGATCTTGTCGATAAACACCCACTGCACGGCCGCTCGCTTGAAGGCAGCGCCGGCATTCTCCAGTGGCTTGATCTTCCAGCCAACAGGAAGCTTCTCTTCTAGACCAACACCGGCAAGATCCATCTCCGGCTCTATGCGCACTACCACCTTAAATGTACTTCCGGGAAGCGCAGCAACCGTGGAGATGGTCCGCATTACCTTTACAGCAAGATCCGAGACGTCAACCGATATGGTTGACCGCTGTGTCGCTCCATCCGAATCCTTCGCCCGCAACGTAACGCTCTTCATCCCAGCTACCATGTAGCTGTGAGTGACTACAGGGTCGGCTGTAGTCAGGTCAAAGATCCCATCACCATCGAAATCCCATGCGTACTCAGAGATCGATCCATCTGGATCGAACGCGGCACTGGCATCGAACGTGATCGGTTCGTTGATATGCGGCTTAGCCGGCGAAGTGGTGAAGGACACCTGCGGTGGCTCGTTCGGCGTGCCCTTGATAATGATCGGGTCGATCAGGTTGAGATCCACCTGTTGCGGCGTGGTTAGGGATCCTGTCAAGAATTTCACCGCCGTGATTCCTGAAGTGAAGAGCGGCATTGCGTTGAGCTCGAATTCGGTACCGAGAGGGCCCAGTACCATTCCGTCAGCTTTCCCATCGTCCCATGTCCAAGAGACCTTTCCTGTGGGTGGCGTAAGCTCCCACACCTCACGGAAGTCCATCGTGCCATCGTCCTGAACTGCGAAACCAGCTCCAGCCGGTATCCCAGAGAGGGTCAGCGTAGTTGAGCCCGCTGTTCCTCCCGTACCGCTCAGAAGGACGAACAGTGATAGCTCACCGGTCGTTGTATTGCGGTATAGGAACAGCACCGCTGTGTTCGTTTCTTCTAGGCCCGTGTTCGACTGGCTGTCAGTAAGATTGTAGAAATCGCTAGCAGCAGCCGCACCAGCAAGCGGCGTTATCTGCACCTGCTGGTCCCCTTGGCTCACCGTGTAGTACCCCGACTCCTGGGCAAGTACACTCGCCGAAAAGAGGAGGGTGCCGAGTACCAAGAGGAGGAAAAGGCCATAAAGGCTGACCTTATACACCTTCATTGCTACCTCCTTTGTGCTCATCTTTTTTGTTCAGTCTGCAAAAATACGCGACTATCATTCTACCAATCACCTTCCTTGAAAGTCTGTAACATGAGTTACCCTCCCCTGCTCGCTCTTGTTCACAGCGAGACCGCCAATTGATACAGTGCTTCATCGATCGCCTGTTTTGCGGCCTCTGTCGGATCTGCCGTCAGCAGTGAGAGCAGAGGCTTATCTTCTGTTGTCACTGTCGTCGTGAACTCGATGTCACCGGAAGGGCTAAACACCGTGACAAAGACGCTCACTGTTGCCGCCTTATCCAACCCCAGTAGGAGCCCAAGGGGGCTCGTGAGCAACTTCATCGAATCACCAAAGAAGGAGCTAGCCCCAAGAAAGAGCAGCGAACGTTCTGGGCGGAAAGAGATTGCGCTCTCCCAGCGCACTATGCGGAACACAACCAAATGGTCCGCATCAATCGCCTGCGCCAGCTTCCGCATCCCAGCAAGGGGAACGCTATTCCCAATGTAGGTGTTCGTCAACCGTTGTGCGTACATCAACTCCCCAGTAGAGGCGACTCCGCACCCGGTGATGATCGCACAGTGCTGACTGGCATAGCTCTTTAGGATATCAAGCTGTGCTGCCGGAACTGGGACCGCCGCCTGCACGAACACCCCGATCTTCTCCCTCTGGCCGAAGACAGGGAAGACTGCTGTCATCACAGCCAGGAAGATGATAACCCCGTGCAACGTGCTGCGTGATCTACTTAGCATAATTCGTCCCACCACCCGTTTGCATGCATGTTTCGTTGCTCGGAGTCTAGCCGAGATGGGTAGTTGGGAGAAAGGAAGGGTGTCGAAAGTCACACCCGGCTTTGTCTAGGGGGCTATAGACAAATGTCCGCCGTGACCAACGCGAAGATCTTGCAAAAGGAAAACAGCCATCAACGCTCGAAACAAATCGCGTCTTAACCTGTTCCGAAGGCTGATGGCTGAAAAGGGCAAACTGCTAGAACGAAAGATCCTTCGGGGTCTGAGCCGCATGCGGATGCACCGGCCCAGCATATACCTTCAGCTTGCGGAGCATGCGCCGGCCCAGTATGTTCTTGGGGAGCATACGCCGCACAGCCTCACGTACAGGGACTGTCGGGCGCCGCTCAACCAGCTTGCGGTATGTCATCTCCTTCAATCCACCAATATACCCCGAATGACGCTGAAAAAGCTTCTGGTCCCACTTGCTTCCACTCAAACCAACTTTCTCGGCATTGATCACCACAACATAGTCGCCCGTATCGACATGCGGAGTGTAGATCGGTTTGTGTTTCCCCTGCAGAACAGTCGCAATCTCGCTTGCCAGCCGACCTAAAGGCTTGCCATCGGCATTGACTACGTACCAATCCCTATTCCAGCTCTTCCCTATTTCCTCGTTCTTCGCCACAAACGTGCGTTGCATGATCATTACTCCTTGAATTCCCAGTTGAGAAGCTGATTATATCCGCCCCGCTAACCCCTGTCAAAACCGGTCATGATCGTCTTCTCAGGCGACGGGCCAACGGAAACAAGGGCGATCGGTACATCGAGAGCATTCGAAAGCATATTGAGATACTCTCGCGCTGCGACTGGTAGATCAGCATATTCTCGCAAATTACTGATGTCGTCTTCCCATCCATGGAGAGTCTCGTAGACCGGTTCGCACAGGGCTAGATCTTCAACCGATGTGGGGAAAGTCGTTATCTCGCGGCCCCGCAGCCTGTAGGCCCGACAAACCTTGATCTCTTGAAGGCCAGTGAGGATGTCTAGCTTAGTAATGGCGAGTCCGGTAGGGGCGTTCAGTCGCGTCGCGTGTCGTAATGCGACTACGTCGAGCCAGCCACAACGACGTGGTCTCCCCGTGGTCACACCGAACTCCGAGCCCGCTCTCTGCAGCCAGCTTCCATCCTCACCAACAAGCTCAGTTGGAAACGGGCCTTCCCCCACACGTGTCGTGTAGGCCTTAGTCACTCCTAGTCGATTCCCCACACTCAGGTTGCCGATCCCGATCGCGTGCGGCAAGCCTGCGTAGACGGTGGAAGACGAGGTAACATACGGATACGTGCCGTAGTCGACGTCGAGAAGAGCTCCCTGCGCTCCTTCAAAAAGGACCTCATCGCCACTCGCCATTGCCTGCTCAATCGCCATTGAAGCATCTCCGATGAGCGGCAGAAACGGCTGGGCGAAGCTGAGAAGCTCATCGGCAATGTCAGCCGCTGAAAGAGCCATAATCGATTCAGCCTGCGGCCAAGCGCGCCGCAGAAGAGCCAAGCGCGCGCTCAGCTTCTTCTCCAAGCGCGATCTATTCAGGAGGTCAATAGCACGAATCCCGATGCGGGCCGCACGATCACGATAGGCAGGGCCGATACCCCGCCTCGTCGTTCCGATTGTCTTCCCGCTCCCCTCCAGATCCTCAAGAAGGCGGTGATACGGCATGATCAGGTGCGCGTTATCTGCAATGAGCAGCTCAGGTTCCCCGCCTAGGTGCTTTACGATCGTGGAGTACTCGTCACGCAGCACTGCAAGGTCGATCACCATCCCGCCTGCCAAGACCGACATCACCCCCGGGTAGAAGGCACCAGCGGGGATCTGATGCGTGCCGAACTTCACCCCACGGTCGATCACCGTGTGCCCGGCGTTCGGCCCGCCGTTGAAGCGCACGACCATCTTCGCTTCCCTCGCGAGGAGGTGGGTGATCTTCCCTTTGCCTTCATCACCCCATTGCATCCCCAAGACTGCTGTAGCCATCTTAACCCTCCTTCGTATCGAAACGTCGCAGGCCAACCTTGAGTATCGCCCCATCAACATCGAATTCCTGCACTATCTCCTGTTCCCCTTTGATCTTATCCTCTACTGCAGTTGCCAGCACCTCGGAGGCTATTTCGTCACGATTCCTCTTCATCACACCAGCTCCAGATTCCCCCACTTCGTAGGAAAGGACTATACGGTCCGTCACATCGAACCCCGCATCCTTGCGCATGACCTGAATACGGTGGGCGATCTCGCGCACCCATCCCATCTCCCGTAATCGATCATCGATTCGCGTATCAAGAAGAAGCCTCGTTTCTCCCTCTTCAACAAGGACAAACTGCTTCGGCAACTGCGCCTCGAAAGTGACATCGTCTGCCTTGATTTCGATCGTACGCCCACTGATCTCAACTGCAGCTGCTCCTCCCGCAAGCGCTTCGCGGATCGATTCAGCGCTTTGCGCCTTGATCCATTCCGCAGCGGCGTTTGCCTGGGGGCCGAGGCGCGGACCAAGAGTACGGAAGTTGGGCGTAGGAACTTCGCCGAAGTAGCTCGACAGATCCGCCGTCAGTTCGACCTTCTCCACATTCAGCTCCGTATCGATCAGCGTCACAACCTCAGCATCAAGGTGCGCATCCTCACCAGCAGAGACGATCACCCGCGATAGCGGCTGGCGTACGCGCACCTGCGCCTGATTGCGCGCCTGGTGCCCCAGCGAGACGATCTTGCGGGCAAGGGCCATCTGTCCTTCTAGATCTGTGTCCATGGCATCTGCATCGAATTCTGGGTAACGACAGAGGTGTACGCTTTCAACATCATCCTCTGTGCGCAGCCGCTGGTAGATCCCCTCGCTTACAAACGGGACGAACGGTGCCAGAAGCTTTGATAACTCCATCAAGACGCGATAGAGCGTGGCATACGCTGCAACCTTGTCTCTCCCCATTCCTCCTCTCCAGAAACGACGCCGTGAGGATCGCACGTACCAATTGGAGAGATCATCCAAGAAGGCATCGAGCGCGGCTGTGGCCGATACGACATCATAGCCGTCAAGGGCATTAGTAGCCTCCTTCGTCACCTTAGTTAAACGCGAGAAGATCCAACGATCGAGCGCAGTCAGATCGCCCTCGACGAGGACGTCGCGCCGCGGATCGAAGTCGTCGATCGAGGCATAGAGGGCGAAGAAGTCATAGGTATTGCGTAGCGTGTCAAGGAACTTATACAGTGCATCCTTCACCACATCCCCGCCGAGGCGCTTGGACTTCCAGGGTGCACTCGACGAGTACAAATACCAGCGCAGCGCGTCCGCACCGTACACATCGATCATGTCCCATGGATCGATCACGTTTCCCTTGCTCTTGCTCATCTTGACTCCGTCCTCGTCGAGCCCGAGGCCCGTGACAACACAATTCCGATACGGCGCCTGGCCGTGGATAATTGTGCTCGTGGCAAGGAGAGTGTAGAACCATCCTCGCGTTTGATCCATCGCTTCGCAGATGAAATCAGCTGGGAATGACTCCTCGAACTCTTCAATGTTATCAAACGGGTAGTGCCACTGCGCGGTGTGCATCGAGCCCGAGTCGAACCAGGCGTCGATCACGTTAGTCACCCGGTGCATCGCCTTTCCGCACTTGGAGCACTTCAGATCGACCTTATCGATGTAGGGACGGTGCAGCTCGACGCGCTTCGCCAACTCCTTGTCGATCGCGTGTTCAACAAGCTCCTCGCGGCTGCCGATCGCGATCGTCTCCCCGCACTCATCGCAGACCCACAGGTTCAGCGGCGTCCCCCAGTAGCGATCGCGGGAGAGGGCCCAGTCCTTAAGGTTGGCGAGGAAGTCACCCAATCGCCCGGTACCAACGTGTGACGGATACCAGTTGATCGACGCGTTGTTGGCGATCATCTGATCCTTTACCGCAGTCGTCTTCACGAACCAGGAATCGAGGGCGTAGTAGAGGAGCGGCGTATCGCAGCGCCAGCAGAAGGGGTAATCGTGCTCGTAGGGAGCAAGCCGGTACAGAACGCCTCGCTCCTTCAAGTCATCGATGATCCTATCGTCAGCTTGTTTGACGAACATTCCCTCGCACATAGGGAAAGCCTCGGTGAATCGACCGCTAAGATCTACCGGCTGAAAGAACGGGAGATCCTTCTCCAGGCCTAGTTGATAGTCGTCCTCACCGAAGGCCGGTGCTGTATGCACGATTCCCGTTCCGTCCTCCATGTTGACGAAGGAAGCAGCGTGGACGCGGTACGCACGTTCATCGTCGATCAGGCGATACGGTGGCTCGTACGATAGACCGACAAGATCCGCTCCGGAAAACTCGCGCACGATGAGGCAGTCGCCGTCGATGACACGTTCGAGCAGCTCCTTAGCAAGGATGATCCGCTCATCATTCCTTTCAATCTCAATATAAGTCGCTCCCTCAGCCACGGCGAGGCCGACGTTCGCCGGCAGAGTCCACGGAGTAGTCGTCCAGGCAAGGAGGGACGTAGCACCACTAAGCTCAACTTTGTACTGAGCATCCTCATCCGAGACGATCCTCATCCGCACCGAGACGGATGGGTCTTTCACCGCGCGGTAGCCCTGCGCGACCTCGTGCGAGGAGAGCCCCGTCCCGCAGCGTGGGCAGTAAGGCAAAATCTTGTGCCCTTTGTACAGAAGCCCATCGTTGTACATCTTGGCAAGCTCCCACCACACGCTTTCGATGT
>JAGGXO010000026.1 GCA_021163015.1 Candidatus Bipolaricaulota bacterium | reverse complement strand
TTGATGGAATCGTAAGGGGACTCGACGCGAGGAAGCTCTCGATGGGCCCATACGACGCCAGTTTGCCCGAAGAACGGCTGCCTCAGCAACAAGATACGGCGCGCACCCTGGAGGAAGCACTGGCTGCTCTTGGCGAAGATCACAAGTACCTACTGGCTGGCGACGTCTTCTCCGAAGAGGACATCGAACATTGGATTCGTGTGAAGCGCGCCGAGCAGGAATCAGTGGCATTGCGTCCACACCCGCATGAGTTCAGTCTGTACTACGATCTCTGATCTTGCCGATCAATCGGTAGAGTGCACGCAGGTATTGTGGGAAGCCGAGAAGTGCGCTCTGAGCTGTCCGGTGGCCGATGCTCACCGCCCGCGGGTGGCCGTCTTCGTCGCGCGTGTGGGCAATCAGGTTCTCCAGGCCCCGCAGGTGCAGAGCAATCTCTTCCCTCAGCTCATCGCTCAGGCCCAACGCGGGAAGATAAGAGTGGATGCGTCCCATTTCTGCATGTGTAGGATGTTTCCCCATGATTGATTGCTGGGCCTGTGCCTTTCCGATCAGGTGATTAACCATATCGACGCACCTGCTTCCGGCGTCAGCCAGCAGGCTCATCGTCGCTAGGTAGTTTCCGCAGAGGAAGGCCTTCTGTGCCGCGTGCACGTAGGTGCGGATGACTGGGTCGAGCGGTTCATCTATGCTCGCTTCCAGGTCATGCAGGTAGCGATCGTAATCGTGCAGGATGATCTCCCCCGACTCCAGGCAGTCGTAACCGTAATCAGTCACGTGGAAGAAGGGAAGATTGAGGTTAAGCGAGTTCTTTCCCGGAGCGAGCACGCCCTGTACGAGCAGATCCCAGATGATCTCGTGGATCTTCAGGGCGTCATGACGATCATAATTCTCAGCCAGCCTGCGCACCTGGTATTCAACCGCGTTTAGATGTGTCTGTGGATCACGTCTGAGTACCTCAAAGACCAGTTGTCGCAGTTCTTGCTTTTCCATAGAAATTCTCCGTAACGGTACAATACAGCAGGCACGACAATCCGGCAAGTGTGCGCGTTACAGTGCGTGGAAACCGGTTGTACGGACTTTCTAAATCTGCTATATTGTCAGGCAGGTTGGAAGAGGGCGCATTGTACAGCCACAGGATGCCTGTGGGCGCCACCAGAGGAGGATAAGCGATGAAGCTGGTGATCGATGGAGCAAGGATTTGGGACGGGGCGAGTGGATTCCACGATGTGGGAACGATAGTAATTGATGGTGGAAAGATTGAGGCTGTACTCACGGGTAGCGAGCGTGATAAGTACAGAATACCAGCGGATGCTGAAACGATAGAAGGGGATAGCAAACTTGCGGTTCCTGGGCTGATCAACGCCCACACACACCTGTACAGCAGCCTCGCGCGCGGGATGGCTCTTTCGAACTACTCACCGCGCACATTCACGGAGATCCTGGAGCAGCTGTGGTGGCGACTGGACAAGGCACTGGATCCGAGTTCCGTACGCATGAGTGCGATTGTCGGGGCGATGGAGGCGGCTCGTTGCGGCGTTACGACCCTGATCGATCATCATGCGAGTCCGCATGCTGTTACAGGTAGCCTCACAGCGGTCAAGAAGGCGGTAAACGATGACGTTGGACTGCGCGGGGCGTTCTGCTACGAGCTCTCCGATCGCGATGGTATGGAGATCAGGGATGAAGGGATCGAGGAGAACCTGGACTTCCTCTCGACCGACGATCCGAGCGATCAAATGAGCACGGCCCTGTTCGGGCTACACGCATCATTCACCCTCTCCGATGACAGCCTCTCCAAGGTGGCGGAGACTATTCCCGAAGGTGCTGGTGTCCACATTCATGTAGCAGAGGGCCCCGAGGACGAGGACCAGTGCCATGCCGAGCATGGGATGCGGATCGTCAAGCGTCTAGACAAGTTCAATCTGCTGCGCGATCGGTCGGTCCTCGCTCACTGTCTACACATCAACGAAGAAGAGAAGGATCTGGTTGCGGAGAGCAAAGCGATCGTCGTGCACAACCCCAGATCGAACATGAACAACGCGGTTGGTGTATTCGATATGGATGGATTCCTCAAGCGTGAGATCACGGTCGGACTGGGGACGGACGGCCTGGGAGCGAACATGCTGAGCGAGCTATTCACCGCCGGTATCTTGCAGAAGGTTTCAACGGGGAACAGCCTCGCCGCTGGGTTTGGTGACCTACAGAAGATCCTGTTTGATGACAACCCGCAGATTGCCTCACTCCTTCTTGGCGCTCAACTTGGGCGGATCGCTCCCGGATACGCGGCGGATATCGCCCTGTTTGATTACGATCCTCCCACTCCAATCACCGCGGGGAACGTTCTTGGGCACTTGCTGTTCGGAATCGCTGTTCATGATATGCATGTATCCGATCTGATTGTAGCCGGACGCTCAGTGATCAGAGGCGACCACTTCGTCAACGTGGATGAAGATGCGTTATATGCGCAAGCGCGCGCGGAGGCATCAGCACTGTGGGCGAGGATCTCATAAGGGGGAAAAATGTCAGATAAGCTGAGGGTTCAATCGTTCTCGGAGCTTTTGGGTTCGATTCTGCGGGAGTATGAGCACAACGAGAGCATCTTTGGCATCCATCGTTCGCTCCTCTTCCTGCCGAAGGCGGACAGCCCGTGCGCAGCCGAGATGTTCGGTAGTCGTCTTGCTACTCCTGTTGGCCCAGCGGCCGGACCGCACACGCAGCTAGCCAGGAACATCATCTCCGCGTGGCTGTCCGGCGGCCGGTTCATGGAGCTGAAGACCGTGCAGATCATGGACGAGCTGGAA
>JAGGXO010000161.1 GCA_021163015.1 Candidatus Bipolaricaulota bacterium | reverse complement strand
TTTGCGGGGGTGGTGTGTTGGTTATGAGTTTGGGATGTGAATCTTATGATAGAAGGTATCCACTAAGGGATGAAACGCGCCGTGATCAAGTGTGGTTGCGGTGCTGAATTCGAGACGCTGTCCACCGTGGAAGAGATGCGCGTGGATATCTGCTCGAAGTGCCATCCGTTCTTCACGGGCGAGGAACGTCTCCTCGATACGGAAGGGCGTGTGGAGAGATTCCAACGCAAATACGGGAAGAAAGAGAACTAGGTATGGCGTCGGTAGGTGGACAAGCACTTATCGAAGGCGTGATGATGCAGAACGGCGGTCGCGTAGCGGTCGCCGTTCGTCGTACCAATGATGGGCAGATAGTAGTTCGAGACCTTCCCACGAGCAAACGCCTGCGCAAGCTTGGCGAGATCCCGTTCGTGCGAGGCTTGTTCCGCCTGTACGACATGCTCTCCCTAGGAATTCGTGCACTCAACATGTCAGCACGGATCGCCTTCCCAGATCAAGAAGAGGAGATGTCGTCCGGCTGGAGTGTGCTCATGATCGGCCTGGCGGTTGTTATCGCCGTCGGAGCGTTCGTCGTTCTCCCGCTTTACATCGTTAACAGTGTTCCGTCTCTACGCGAGGGCAGCTCGATCGTCTTCAATCTAGTGGAAGGCGCGATTCGCATCATCTTCTTCCTTGCTTACATATTCGTCATTGCCCGCATGAAGGACATCCATCGCGTCTTTCAGTACCACGGTGCGGAGCACAAGACCGTATACACCTACGAGGCGGGCGAGGAACTGACCGTGGAGAATGCACGCAAGTACACCACACTTCACCCCCGCTGTGGAACGGCCTTTCTCATGATCGTTCTCATTATTTCGATACTCATCTTCTCCCTCGCCGGTAATCCGGTGCTGTGGCTCAAGATACTGTCTCGCCTGCTGCTCCTCCCGATCGTAGCGGGGATCTCCTACGAAGTGCTGCGCTTCAGTGGCAAGGAGTACGATAATCACTGGTTGGTGAGGCTCCTCGTCAAGCCAGGCCTGTGGCTACAGAAGCTCACAACAGCTGAGCCTACCGACGACATGCTGGAGGTGGCGATCGCTTCGATCAAGCGAGTGACGGAAGATCCGATTGCGCCCGTCCAGCAAGCGATGCCCGTCGAGGAGATGAGCTAGGCCAAGTTGCAGCGTACCTTCATGGCCTCGACATACCGATAAGGAAGCTGTATCGCTCCAAGTTTCTCCTTGACCGAGTTCGGTCCGTGGTCATCCGATCCGCCAGTTAGTAGGAATCCCTTCCTCTCCGCGAGCTTCCTCACTTCTTTTGGGGCGATGTGCAGCCTGCTGTCCCCCTCAGCATATGGATAGAAGGATTCGATCCCGTCCACCCTCGCGGCGAGAAGCTTGTCGCTGAATGCATCCCAGTCATCGATCGCAATGAAACAGGGATGCGGGACAGAGGTCACTCCATCTGCCGCATGAATAGCATCATTTGCATCACGGAACCTCGGTCGATCCAACCTGACGTAACATGCTCCATCGCTACCGATCAACTTATCAAACGCCTCGCGCATCGTCTTCACCGCCCCTTTGTCAACCAGAATCTTCGCAAGGTGAGGACGGCCGATGCTTCCTGCGGCCAGAGCACGCACCTCCTCAAGTGAAACATCGATCCCCACGCGCTCACGACAACGAATCACCATCTCCTCCATCCGCTCCTGTCGTGCGGTGCGCATGAATTGAAAGAGCTTCACCATCGGTTCCGATAGCGGATCGATGAAGTAGCCCAGGATCTCGCCTGGGACGCCATCATAGTCAACCTTCAGCTCGACCCCGGTGATTACTTCCATGCCGGAGATCCGCGTCACTCGCTCTGTCAGTTCTTCTGAAATCGTGTCGTGATCAGTGATGGCGATCGATGACAGTCCCACTGCCGCTGCCCGCGCGACGAGGGTGCGAATGTCCTGCGTCCCGTCCGATGCGGTTGTGTGCAGGTGTAGATCGGCAAACTTTTCGCTCATAAGAATCTCTCCCCTATGCTATCTATGATAGCACAAGCAGCTTTCCCGCTCCTGGACGGGTCGCTCGCACTGGTCTCCTCCTGCCCGCGCCCTCATCCCGGAGCATATGCTCTGTCTGTGCTATGATACGCTCCACATCAGTCCCAACAAGGAGTCCTGCACCGGCATCAATTCCTTCTGTTCGCTCCGTCCTGTCGCGCAGCACAAGAAAAGGAACATGCACCCGACCGCCGTCTCCTGTAGGCCACCAGAGCCTGTGAGTATAGTGATGTGCTTCCTACCATCGAGGGCGCCTCGAAGCCTGTCATGTATGTGTGGATTCGGATGGAGAGGGATAACAATCGTCACGTCTTCGTTGCGCTTTGCTATGGCAGAGAGCGCTGCGCAGGCATGGTCTACTCCTCCACCGAGGTTCTCGCGGGGGTGGATCGTGGCTACGATGACGTGTCCAGGGAAGTCGAAGGTCATAACAGGGCGCAGGTTCTCAAGGAGGTAGTGCAGCGTGTCGATTCTGGTATTGCTAGTCACACATATCCTCTCCTCCGAGATGCCCTCATTAATGAGGTTATCACGTGCGTGCACGGTGGGGGCGAAGTGCAGGTCGGCGATCTGATCCACCAGGCGACGATTCATCTCCTCTGGGTCCGGGTAGAATTCGTCACCAGTGCGTAGATCCGCCTCGATATGAGCAACGGGAATGTGCACGCAATACGCGGTAAGTGCCCACAGAACGTCATTTGCGCGTCCCCCTGTACAAGCACCAGGTCCAGTTTTGCCCTGTGCAACACAGACTCGATACGGGAAAGGATCACGCTCGTAGTGTAAAAGAGGCTCTGGTTAGCGATCATTACATCAAGATCGTACTCCAGCACAAGCTGAAGCACTGAGAGCGTCTGATCGAGCAGATTGCGCTGCTGCCCGGTGACGCAAACTGTAACCTCAATCGAGGGTTCAGCTTGAGATGCTCAATCACGGGGAAGAGCTTGATCGCCTCCGGGCGTGTCCCGAGTACTATCAGTACACGAAATCCAACCTCTCTGGACAATCAATCCTCCGAAGCCTTCCACACGCGATCGAGAATACCATTAATGAATGACTGTGCGTTCTCTGTTCCGTACTTCTTTGCAAGCTCCACTGCCTCATCAATCGCCACTTCGGCAGGGATGTCCGAGGCATGCAACAGCTCGTACAGACCCAAACGCAGGATGTTCCGATCGAGAACCGCAAGCCTCTCCACACGCCAGCCAACGGCATAACGGTTGATCAGTTCGTCGAGATCTACTATATGATCTACAACCCCGCGCAGTGTCTCCTCTATGTAGTCTCTTTGATCGTCAGACTCAAGCTCGGGGACCATCTCCACAAGTGGTCTATCGACAAACTCTCGCCCGTAGAGGACGTGGAGGACAAGCTCACGCGCTTCACTTCTCTGCATCAGGGCCGAAACAGACGAATATAGAATCTGCGCAGCCTTACTGCCAGCGTGCTACTCGATTCGAGGCACGAGCCAACAACGTATCCACCAACGGCGAAAGCGAGTAGGATCAGGACAACGCGCCATCCGGCAACAACGAACAGGATCCCTGTTAACAAGCCCACAAGAAGACCGATCAGTCTAGGAGGCATCAGTATGTTCATCATGCTCCTCATGCGTAACAGGCTCTTCCTCGTGTGAGTGGATACTGTTCACAAGGACTGCTACCTCACGCACCTCAACCCCCGTACGCTCAACCACACGCCGCGAAAGGGTCTCCTGGATGCGCTTCCCAATTTCGGCTACCTGATCTTCCGGTGATAGGGTCGTTGTAATCCTGATCGACATCCCATCGCCCATGTGCTGCAGCCGCACCTGAAAATGATCGATTCCGATCTCATCACGCATGATACCGCTTACGAACTCACGCAACGCATACGGCGAGAGCTCTATCTTCCCCCATTCGCCGTCCTGCGCAAAACGCGCCAATTGAACGCGTCCTCGGTAGAAGAGTGATGCGAAGTAGAAACTCACACCTAGGAACACTCCTCCAAGCGCGTACAGGATAACTTTCCCTGCCAGAGCATCGAAGAACTGCTGAGAAGCCGCAAGCGAGAACATCCCAGCACAAAGCAGGATAGACAACACACCGGCACCAGCGGTGACAAGCATCACAAACGCGACGACACCGAGGAGAAACGGGGTCATTCTTCCTCACCTTCTTCAGGGTGATCCTGTGGCTCAACGAGGCGCTGCACATCGACGTTCACCGCGCTCACTTTCAGTCCGGTCATCCGTTCAATCTCCGTCTTCACGCGCGTCTGCACCTGCTTTGCCACCTTGTGGATGGGTGTGCCGTAGACGGCCGTAATGCGTACCGTCACCTTGACATTCTCCCCCTCTACTTCGGTGTCCACGTATCTCTTCATCCCCTCGCCACGCCGAAAGATACCGTCGTCAGGACGAAGATTAGCTATACCATCGACTTCGGAGACCGCGATCCCGGCGATCGCTGTAACGACTTCCTTAGAGATGCCCACACTCCCTTTCTCTGAGTCTACCATCTTCCTTCCTCCTCCTACTCCTCGTCGACGCTCTCATCCGGTGTGTGCGGTGGGACGACCTTACGCACGAATACATCGACCCCCGTGACAGTCACTCCAGATAACTTCTCAATATCAGTCTGCACATTGGATTGGATCCCGCGGGCGACCTCGTGAACCGGGTACCCATACTCAACTGTAATGCGCAGTTCAACATGCACTCCTCCGTCCACAAGGTCCGTCTTGATCGTCGGCGAAAGGTCTTCACCACCGAAGAAGCTCTTTATCCCTCCCGCTCCGCCGGTAGAGAGAGCTATCCCGTCGACCTTCCCTGCAGCGATCCGCGCGATCGATGCGACGACATCTTCCGATATAGTAATCCGACCGTCTTCATCGACGATCTCTACTCTTCTCTCCGCCATTATCCCTCCTTTAAGTACGTTCCACGTATTTACCGCTGCGCGTATCCACTTTCAGCACGTCCCCTTCCTTGACGAAAAGAGGAACCTGCACGACCGCACCGCTCTCCAGTGTGGCCGGTTTCTCAACGTTGGAGACCGTATCGCCTCTCACGCCGGGCTCGGTATGTGTAACCTTCAGCTCAACGAAATTCGGAAGCTCAACGTTGACCAATGTGTCGTCATGGTAGTAGCCGAGAACGTTCAGCCCCTCAACAATGAACTCCGCCTGAGATCCTAGAACTTCAGCGGGCACTGGAAACTGATCGAAGCGCTCGTTGTCCATAAACACGTAGTTCTCACCGTCATTGTACAGATACTGGAGAGGACGCGATTCGAGGAAGACAGACTCGGTGTTCTCAGAGCCCTTGAACGTCGTGGAAAGGCTACGCCCTGTCTTCAGATGACGAAGGCGCGTGCGTGCAATCGCCCCACCCCGGCCTCTCTTAGAGTGCTCGTAGTCCGTAATCTGGTAGAGTTCCCCATCGTAGAGGATCACCATCCCCTTTCGCATCTCACTCACTGAAAGTCCCATCGCTATATCACTCCTATCCTCTTCGCGTTTGCATGAGGGTCACTCACTCCCGGGCCAGCGCACAATGCGCAACCCAACACGGGCAATCCCCTTGTCAACGATCCCCAGCTTCTCGGCTGCGCCTTTCGATAGATCGATGATCCTTCCCTCAATGAACGGTCCACGATCGTTGATACGCACCACAATACTTCGTCCTGTATCGAGGTCGACCACCCTCACGATGGTGCCGAAGGGCAGCGTCTTGTGAGCGGCACTGATCCCGTACATGTCGTAGACCTCGCCATTGGCGGTCCGGTTCCCTTGGAATCCAGGACCATACCAGGACGCAATCCCAACCTCGTAGTATGGCCCAGCTACTTGCCACAACACAATCGCCCCGATCACGGCCACCACCGATATGATGTACAGAGTCCATTCCTTCATACTGTAGCATTATAGAGGCGGGAAAAGCGCATCACAACACCCTAGCGATGACGAAGGCAAGACCATAGCGCATCCACCACTGTGTGTATCTGATTTGGAAGGTAGAGACCGAGCAAGAGTGCAAGAATCACCGGCCACTGCGGAATGGACAGCGGAACATGCTGCCCAGTGAGACGCAGGATGCCAACGAACGCGAGCGACGCGATCCCTCCCAAGTAGCAAATGCGCGTCAACGGCCCGAAGATGATGTGGTGTGATAGCGCTCGGTGATGAAACAAATGAGCGTAAGGGATCCACAGCACGCGTGCAATCCCCCAGCGTTGGAAGGGATCGCTCCGCACAAGATCAAGATCCGGACTGAGGAAGAAGCTTGAGAAGAAATACCCCCCAAGGAAAACAGCAACATATAGGGTATAGACCAGACCCGTTTGCAGCAAGTACGCCCCCAAGGCGAGAAAGGGCACAAAGATGATCATCTCGATTCGCAGGTGCACCTTTCCCGATGGCATGCAATGGATTTTATCTTCTCCCCCGTGCGAAGCAACTTTCCACTTCCTCTTGACGCGCAAATGGTCGCCGGGTACAATACGTTTAGCAAGCTATGCATGCGAGTGCTAATAAACCCATAAGGAGGGGATTGAAGGATGAAGATCAAGCCACTAGGAAAGCGAATCCTGGCAAAGAAGGTCGAGCAGGAAGAGAGGAAAACCTCAGGAGGGATTGTCCTTCCAGAGAGCGCGAAGAGCGACAAGGTAGTGCGCGCAAAGGTGCTAGAACTAGGGACCGATGAGAAGTTCACCGTCAAGAAAGGCAATGAGATCATCGTTTCCAGTTTCGCCGGCACGGAGATCGAAGTCGACGATGAGAAGCTGCTACTTGTCAAAGAGAGCGACGTTCTCGCGGTAATTGAGTAGGTAAAGGGGGAATTCAACATGGCAAAAGAAGTAATATTCAGCGATGAAGCACGTCGCCGCATGAAGGCGGGAATCGACAAGTTGGCTGATGCTGTACGCATCACGCTTGGGCCCCGCGGCCGGAACGTGATCATCGATAAGAAATTTGGCAGCCCAGATATTACAAATGATGGTGTGACCATCGCTCAGGAGCAGGAGTATAAGGACCCCTACGAGAACATGGGCGCGCAGCTCGTGAAAGAGGTCGCCTCCAAGACGAACGATATTGCGGGTGATGGGACGACTACAGCAACGATTCTCGCTCATGCGATGATTGAGGAGGGGTTCAAGAACCTCGCCGCCGGTGCCAATCCGATGGAGCTAAAACGAGGGTTGGAGAAGGGTGCGGAGAAGATAGTCGAAGGGCTGAAGGAACAGAGCCGCGCGTTGAAGACTAAAGATGAGACTGCGCAGGTGGCAACCATCTCCGCTAACGACGAAGCGATCGGGGAGATCATCGCCGACGCTATGGAAGCAGTCGGAGACGACGGCGTGATCACCGTTGAAGATTCTGACACGATCACCACCTACTATGACGTCGTCGAAGGGATGCAGTTCGATCGCGAGTACATCTCACCGTACTTCGTGACCGATCCCAAGAAGATGGAAGTTCTCCTGGAGAATCCCTACATCTTGGTAACGGATCAGGAACTGAAGAACGCGGCCGATCTCGTTCCACTGCTCGAGAAGATCGCGCAGAGCGGGAAGCCTCTGTTGATCATCGCCAAAGACGTCACCGGCGAAGCGCTAACGACGCTGGTTCTGAACAAGCTGAAGGGGACTCTCTCCAGTTGTGCGGTCAAGGCTCCAGGCTTCGGCGACCGCCGAAAGGCGATGCTCGAGGATCTCGCGATTCTCACTGGTGGAACCGTTATCGCAGAAGATGCCGGCATGTTGATCAAGGACACAACTCTCGACATGCTCGGACACGCCGAGCGAGTCAAGGTCGATGGAAGTAACACAACCATTGTCGGCGGAAGCGGCTCCTCGGATGCAATCAAGGGACGCATCGAACAGATCGACGCCCAGATCGAGAACACTGATTCTGACTACGACCGTGAGAAGCTGGAAGAGCGTAAGGCGAAGCT
>JAGGXO010000174.1 GCA_021163015.1 Candidatus Bipolaricaulota bacterium | reverse complement strand
ATAAGCTGCTTATCGTCCTTGAACCGCTCCTGTATCTTCTTGAGCCGCGGCTGCAGTTTCTGCATCTTGGCCATAGAGTGATACTGCTTACGCATCAGCGGGAAGAGGATCACGCGCGTGATGAGGGTGAACAGGAGGATCGCCCATCCGTAGTTTCCGGTGTAGCGATAGAGGAGGTTTAGGAACTGGATCACCGGGATCATCAACCGCGCAGCCGTTCCGGGGTTGTCGAGTGTCCCAAGGCCGGAGTGCTCCATGAGGAGATACTGCCTACGCCCGCCGTACAGGGAGAACGAGTAGCTCGTTGTTCCTGGACTAGCGGCAAGGTCAACACCGAACCGTCTGTTGCCCGACTGTTCACGCTTCATGAAGGGATCCACTCCAGCATCATCGTTCGCCTTGAGGAAGAAGACCGTCTTCTTATCCATCAGACCAACGCCATTGAATGACGTGTAAGACCCTTGTGCCAGGAGATCGCTCCCGGGAGCATCATCGAACTGATATACCAGAGACCGCCCCTTTTCGACAGGAGTGTAGTCTCCAACGGTCATCTGGACAGACACAGCCTGATCAGAGGCGTTCTGCACGCTCAGTTGCAGATCAATCGTGTAATAGGCGTCGTTGTGAACGACGAACTTCTTATCGATCGTTAAGTCGGCCGCAGTCCCTCGGAACTCGACAACCAGCTTGTCCGGGGACGGCTGATCGACACCAACAAGGACATAGGTAAAAGCAAGATCACCATCCCCCGTGATGGTGAATGGGAACGCCACATTGCTCAAGTATTGCCGCTCGAGCGTCTTTGCATCGGTCTTCGTTCCGGGGACAAGCTCTGCTACTTTGGAGCCATAGGGAGCAAATACCAAGAAAACGCTCTTCAGCGTTCCACCGTCCTCCGAGAAGACATAGCTTGACAGGGCAGTCGTCACCCTGACCTCACTATAGTCGCCCTGCTTGGTGATCTCGTATGACATATCCTTCGTTCCAGCAAAGGCAACCACAGAAGCGAGGGCGAGCAGTAACACAAACCCTAAGTAAGCACGTCGTTTTAGCAAGATAACCTCCTGAAACGATAGGGTATCCAAGCTGAGACAGTGCTGCAACTTCATTGATCAACATTCTTCGTTGCAGTAAACTCGCTTATGTCGATGTTTACAGGAATTGTGCGCGACTTGGGACTACTTGTAGAGCTGCGCCGCGACCGCCTTGAGATCTCTACCTCCCTGCGAGACAAACTGTCGCTGGGAGCGAGTATCGCGGTGAACGGTGTCTGCCTTACCGTTTCTGAACTGACGCAACGCGGTTTTCGCGCTGAGATCTCTTCCGAGACGTTTTCTAGGACTTCCCTTGGGAAGCAGCGCCTGCGCGCGCGGGTGAATCTGGAGCTTCCGCTCACTCTTGAAGCCGGTCTGGACGGGCATATTGTCCTGGGACACGTGGATACGGTGGGCAAGGTGCAGGAGGTACGTCGCGAGCGTGAGGGATGGAAGTTTGTCTTCTCTTACCCCGCTGAGTTTCGCGCCTACGTGGTGGACAAGGGGTCAGTGGCTGTCGACGGAATCAGCCTGACACCGTTTGCTGCGACCAACGGGACGTTTCAAGTTGCGGTGATTCCGCAGACCTACGAGCAAACGGCCCTCCAGGATAGGCAGGTGGGAGACCCGGTAAACATCGAGTTCGACATCTTGGCAAAGTACGTTGAGGGGATGGTAACATATGTTCATTAGCATAGAAGAGGCGATCGCGAGGATCAAGAATGGTGAGATGGTGATCCTGGTCGACGACGAAAACAGGGAGAACGAAGGAGATCTGGTGATCGCCGCCGAATTCGTTCGCCCTGAGACGATAAACTTCATGGCCAAGCATGCGCGCGGCTTGATCTGCACACCGATAGATGTGGAGCGAGCGCACAAGCTGGCCCTTCCTCCGATGGCTCCGGAAAACACCGCTCTGCACGGGACGAGATTCACGGTCAGTGTCGATGCACGGTCTGGAATAAGCACTGGGATCTCCGCTCATGATCGCGCCCACACCGTGCATGTAATAATCGATGATCAATCCGTTCCTGATGACCTCGCTCGCCCGGGACACGTCTTCCCCCTGATTGCACAGGAGGGCGGCGTCCTTAAACGCGCAGGGCACACCGAGGCAGCGGTCGATCTCGCTCGCCTGGCCGGGCTCAAACCGGCAGCGGTGATCTGTGAGGTGATGGATGACGATGGAACAATGGCTCGCCTTCCGCAATTGGAGGGATTCGCTGAGCAACACAAGCTTGCTATAGCCAACATCGCTGACCTGATAGCCTATCGCAAGCGGCACGAGAACCTTGTGGAGCGCGTCGCGACGGCTGAGCTTCCAACGCGCTACGGCAACTTCAAGATCGTCAGCTACACGAGCCCTATTGAGAATGAGGAGCACGTGGCGCTGGTCAAGGGAGATGTCGCTGGCAAGGAGAACGTGCTCGTGCGCGTTCATTCGGAGTGCCTCACCGGGGACGTGTTCGGATCGTATCGCTGCGACTGCGGTGATCAGCTTCACCATGCGATGGAGATGATCGAACAAGAGGGACTCGGCGTTCTGGTCTACATGAGGCAAGAGGGACGAGGGATAGGCCTAAAGAACAAGGTCTGCGCCTATCAATTGCAGGATGAGGGACTCGACACCGTGGAGGCGAACGAACGCCTCGGTTTTCCCGCTGACTTGCGCGACTACGGGATCGGAGCACAGATTCTGTGTGATCTCGGCCTAACGACAATTCGCCTTCTGACCAACAATCCCAAAAAAGTGATCGGCCTCGGCGGGTACGGACTGAAGATCACCGAACAGGTTCCTATCGAGATTCCGCCGAACGAGCACAATCGCTACTATCTGAAAACAAAGAAGGAGAAGCTCGGCCACAAACTGCACGAGGTGTAGACTGGAGCATCGGAATTGAATGATTGAGAGATCGGAGGATTTGAGGATTGAGAGATTGGGTGATCGGAAGATTGTGATGTTCAATCACTCAATCGCAAAATCATTCAATCGGTAAGTGATTCAATCGTTCAATCGCTCAATCCAAGAGCGGAGGAGGAGAAATGACAAAGGTATATGAGGGAGGGTTCGACGGAAAGGGCCTGCGAGTGGGAATTGTCGTCAGCAGATTCAACGACCTGATCACAACGCGCCTCCTCGATGGTGCGCTCGATAGGTTGCGTCGCTCAAACGTATCCGAGGACGCAATCGAGGTGAGTTGGGTGCCGGGAGCATTCGAAGTACCAAAGGTAGCGCGCGTAATGGCAACTAGTGGAAAGTACGATGGGATAATCGCCCTAGCCGCGGTGATTCGAGGGGCGACGCCACACTTCGACATGATCGCAAGCGAAGTCACAAAGGGTCTAGCCCGCGTGAACAGTGAGGTAGATGTCCCGGTCGTCTTCGGCGTGATCACCTCCGATACGATCGATCAGGCGATCGAGCGAGCGGGAACGAAGATGGGAAACAAGGGCTCACAGGCAGCAGAGACGATGATCGAGATGGCAAACCTCTTGAAGGAACTCTAAGAATGGTATACGAATCCGTGCGCG
Source organism: Candidatus Bipolaricaulota bacterium (assembly GCA_021163015.1). Taxonomy (GTDB): domain Bacteria; phylum Bipolaricaulota; class Bipolaricaulia; order UBA7950; family UBA9294; genus M55B144. The sequence continues at coordinate 759 of JAGGXO010000174.1, read as the reverse complement.
GGATGAGAGACATCCTCCCCGACGAGGCCGACTACTGGACAAAGTTGGAGGCGACTATTCGCGAAATCGCTCGCCGGTTCAACTACCGTGAGATCCGTCCTCCTCTCGTTGAGCACACCGAACTCTTCTCGCGCGGGATCGGCGAGGCAACGGACGTCGTCAATAAGGAGATGTATACCTTCCCCGACAAGAAGAGCAGATCCCTCACGCTGAGGCCTGAGGCGACCGCATCGGTGGTTCGCGCTTATGTGGAACACGGGATGGCAACGCAGGATCCCTTTCAGAAGCTCTACTACATCGGGCCGATGTTCCGCTACGAGAAGCCACAAAAGGGGCGCAGCCGTCAGTTCCACCAGTACGGCGTGGAGGCGATCGGATCATTAGATCCTTCGCTTGACGTAGAGGTGATCAGCCTCGCCTGGAGCTTGATGCACGAGCTCGGCCTGGGCGGTCTGTCGCTGAGGCTAAACAGCAGCTGCTGCGCGCACGATTACAGGGGATATCGCGACGCGCTGCGCGAGCACTCCGCGCCGCACAGCGACTCGACGTGCGAGGGCTGGCAGCGCCGCTACGAGGAGAATCCGCTGCGTATCCTCGATTGCAAGAACAAAATCTGTCAGCCGTACATCGCCGATGCCCCCGGAAGCGCCGAGCACCTGTGCACTGATTGCGCCGAACACTTCGAGAAAGTGAAGGAACTTCTTGACCTGCTCGGATTGGATTACGTCATCGATCCTCACCTCGTGCGCGGTCTCGACT
>JAGGXO010000067.1 GCA_021163015.1 Candidatus Bipolaricaulota bacterium | reverse complement strand
TGCTCCGCTTTTGTGAATCGTTGCCGCCCAGCGTAAGGTGATTATGGGCCAGGTGAGCATCATCCGGTACTGACTGAACGCGACGAAATCTCCAAGAGAGATCGATCCGCGGATCACTCTTATCCCCCCAGCCCACAGGACGATCGCCATTGTTGCCCCGCCGACAAGCTCGATTAGCGGCTCGAACAGGCCCCACACGCGTACAAGAGCCATGTTCTTATCGATGAATACACTGTTGGTAGTGGCAAAATCGCGCTCGGTCCCCGCTTCCTGCACGAACGACTTTATAACACGAATGCCGGCAACGTTCTCCCGCACCTTCTCCATCAGGCCGGAGAACGTCTCTTGGACCACTTCGAAGCGATGATGGATCACCTTGCCAAACCCGAGCATGAATAGGGTAAGGATCGGAAGAGGGATGATTGCATATAGGGTCAAGCGGGGGTCGATGGAGAGCATGATACCAACAGCGACTGGGATCATGAATAGCGGATCTGCTATCGTCAGGACACCGAACCCGCAGGCGCGGCTGACGGCATCGATATCGTTCGTTGCGTGCGCCATCAGGTCGCCCGTCTTGTGCTCGTTGTAGAAAGATGCCGAGAGACGAAGCAGGTGTTGGTAAAGCCGGCTGCGCAGGTCACGCTCTATCTGGCGTGCGCTTCCGATGAGGAAGTACCGCCACAGAAAGCGAAAGAACATCACGATCGCGGCCAGGCCGACTATGTACAGCCCGCTTGTTAGGACACCGCCCTCACCGTTGGCCAGGCGATTGATCGCGTCCCTGATGACAAGTGGAACAACGAGTCCCGCTCCGTCGACAACCAACAAAGAGAGAAACCCGAACAGCACTCGCTTGCGATACCGCCAGAGCCAACCTGTCAGACGATCCATGAACGAATATCCTACCCCGAAAAGCAAAAGACGCAACTGGAATGTGTAGATGATCACAACAATGCTGGGTAGGTAATGCTATCCGCGATCCACGCGCTCTTCCTTGCGACGGCGGGGAGGAGTCAACACATGCAGCATCTCTTACCATGGCGATTCCCGAAGAGACCACGCCAATTGCCGATCGAGTGGCTCTGATTTGTCGACACGCATGCGCGGGGTATAATCGGTCAACACCGTGCCCATGTGCCTAAAGGAGGAGCGTATGATCCATGCTCGCCGCATTGTAGTCTTTTTCATCGTATTGACTATTACACTCTCGGTTCTGACAGGAGCCGAAGACCTTCCGAAGCTGCGGATCAGCCTGCCGCCGGTGATGGGCTGTCTTCCGATCGCGTTTGCCGATGGATGGGATATGTTTACGCAGAACGGCCTTAGTGTGGATGTTGTTGGCCTCAGCGACAACCAGGCACGTATCCTTGCACTCATGGCCGGAGATATCGACGGGATGATCTGCGACGTCTCCACCGCAATACTGCTGATCACCAGTGGAACGGATATCGTAATCACGAGCACCGCCTACCAGCCTGAGCAGACTGGGAGTCTCGCCCTTCTCACGCAGAGCTACTTTCATATCGACTCGGTAGAAGATCTTCTGAGTCGCACGGAGACTGGGAATACGCTGAAGTCAATCGCTATCACAGAGATGAGTGACATCGAATACGAGATCGATGCTCTACTCACAAGCCTAGGGCACACAATCAATCCAAGCAAGGACTACTCCTACTGGCACGACATGCTGCAGCTATCGATGTTCCTGAATCTAGGCTCAGTTTATGCGGCTGTTCTGCCTGAGCCCTACATCACCTACCTCAGCAAGTATCCGCCGATCAAACCGGGAACCAAGCTTATCCATCTCTCCGATTTCGGTGGCATCGAGCTTCTTCCAAGTGTTGTCGTATTTCGCCGCGATGTAGTTGAGAGATCGCCGGAGGCCATCTCTAAGTTCTACGACGTCTACCGAGAATCCATCGATAGGATAAATCACTTATCTAGGGAGGAATTGACGAGGACAGGGATCGGCATCGCTCTTGCGCTCTTCTTTCCCGGATTGGGCGAAGATGCTGTCCCCGAAGGGATACTCGACGATTTTGCCATCCCTCATTTCTCGCACCCGACAATGCTCCCCGAAAAGAAGTTTGAAAATGTGGTCTCTTGGGAGAATAGCAAGGGTTACACCTGGAAGCATCCTGCATACGAGGATGTAACTACGGATCAATTCATAAGATGATTGATGTACATGCAGTAACGATTGACTATGGACAGGGTGAGCAGACGGTACGCGCAGTGGAGAACGTTTCGTTCCACCTGGACAAAGGGAAGAGCCTGGCTCTCATCGGCCCTTCTGGATGCGGAAAGACATCGCTCCTATTCGCGCTCTCCGGCCTTCTTTATCCTCGCTCCGGGAGGATAACGATGGGCGGCGAAGAAGTGAACACCCCTCGCCGTGATGTTGCACTGATCCTGCAAAACGCCGGACTTCTTCCGTGGAAGACAGTGTGGCAGAATGCGAACCTATCGTTACTCCTAAATGGCGAATTCCCACAGCAGAACGCAGCCGAGGTGTTGGCTCATCTCGGCCTAGATAGTGTTATGAAGCGCTTTCCCGCCGAACTCTCCGAGGGAATGAAGCGCCGTGTGGGAATAGCCCGCGCCCTCTCGACCTCTCCGTCTGTCCTGTTAATGGATGAGCCGCTCGCATCGCTGGACACGTTGACGCGGGAGAAGATCCAGGACCTGTTCTTGAATCTGTGGCACGAACATGGGTTCTCCCTGATTCTCGTGACGCACAACATCGAGGAAGCGGCATTCCTCGGGCAGCGGATCATTGTGTTCACCGATCGCCCAGCGCGGATAAGTGCGATAGTCGACAATCCTCAGATGGGAGCACTTGATTACCGTGAGAGATCGCCATTCCAGGCAGTGATGTCGCAGCTTCGGGAGGCGTTGGAAGCATGAAACGTGTTCTTACGTATGTTATCAGCATTGCTGCGCTTCTCTTCGCCTGGGAGATGGCAAGCCTCGCGGTGAACGGGATCAATCATGCACTGATCCTCCCTGGTCCCTTCGATGCCCTGTCGCAGGTAGTGAAGAACGCAGCAGAGCTGCAGCGCAACTTCGCTGCGAGCGCATGGCGCCTCATTCTAGCGATATTCATCTCCTTGGCCACGGCAATGCCCCTTGGTCTGTTGATCGGTCGCGAGCCAACACTCGATCGTTTCTTCTCACCAATTATCTACATAACCTATCCCATCCCGCAGGTTGCCCTTATCCTCTTCCTGTTTGTGGTCTTTGGCACAGGGAGCGCGACTAAGGTAGCAATGGTCGCCCTTGCCCTCTTCTTTCAGATCCTTGTCTCGGCACGTGGAGCAGCCAAGAACATCGATGAAGAATACATTACAAGCGTCCTCTCCGCTGGGGCGTCCCGCTGGCAGGTCTACTGGCATGTTGTCCTTCCCGCGACCCTCCCGCAGATCCTGACGAGTGTACGTGTGAGTATCGGGCTCGGGATCGCCTTCCTGTACATCGCAGAAACCCGCGCGGCACTCGGAACAGGGCTTGGATCGTTCATCAACAAGCACATGCTGTTCAGCAGAGATAGAGCATTCGCTGGGATAATCGCCATGGCTATCCTCGGACTCCTACTGTATATTGCCGTAGATGTGATTGAGCGAATCATCTGTCGCTGGAAGTACGTCAAGAAGATGCCCCTCAAATAACAGCCTCAAGGACAGGAAACGATGAATATTAGAAGGATCTACATTGTTGCAAACACGGCCAAAGATGGCGCATTGCGGACCTTGGCGGTGCTTAAGGCATGGGCACAACTGAAGCGAATCGAAACCGTATTGATCGATCCGGAACGACCGACTTTCTCCGAGGAAGAGGGAGCGCTTGTTGTCGCACTCGGCGGTGATGGTACTGTTCTTCGCGCAGCATCAGTCTTTGCTGATTCGGCGATCCCGATCCTGGGCGCGAACCTGGGGAGCCTTGGCTTCCTTACGCAGGTGAAGGCACCGGCGCTCACCTCCGCGTTAGAGGGTGTGTTGCGTGACTCATTTGTCATCGAGGAGAGGATGCGCCTATCCTACTCCTGCAGCGAGGGGAGTGGAACGGTACTGAACGATGTCGTGATTACCGGAACATCCGCCCTTCGCTTCTGCGAACTGGAGCTTCTCTGGAGCGATGGTGCGGTGGCAAGCTACCCTGGTGACGGACTGATCCTATCCACGGCGACCGGATCTACCGCGTACAGCCTCTCAGCCGGTGGGCCGGTAATCGTCCCTCCAGCTGCATGCATCCTGGCAAGCCCGCTAGCGGTGCACAAGCTTGGGATACTTCCGGTCATCTTCCCAGCAGAGGAGGTCCTGCTCGTGCGTACACATACACAGGTCAGCATCTATGCCGATGGTGACTTTACCTTTGAGCTTCCGCCAGACACAAGGATCACTGTCAAGCGTGCCCCCATGCCGACGCGGCTCGTGCGGATGGCCAACGCTCCGTCTTTCTTTCGTGTGTTACGGGAGAAGCTGAATTGGGGCGATGAGTCGAAGCGTGAAGGAGGCTCAGGAGGGTAGCCGCGAGTAGAATGAACAAGGACGACCATTCATGTCCCTTGGCGAAGATAGCGAAACACAGGAAGGCAAGCAATGAGAAGACATGCGCTGGATCTGGCCGGGATCTATCCCCCCATTCCAACACCGTTTGATAACACTGGAAAGATCGCGGAGCAGGCACTTACTGAGAACCTACATAGGTGGAACCAGTAC
>JAGGXO010000148.1 GCA_021163015.1 Candidatus Bipolaricaulota bacterium | reverse complement strand
GTGGAAGACGACGAGCAGGGACGCGAAGTGATCTCCGATATCTCGTGGGAGACGTTTGGCTGTACCGCCGCGATTGCCACTTCCTCGATGGTCTCTGACATTGCTAAGGGGAAGACGATCGACCAGGCGATAGCAATCACCAACAAGGATGTGGCGGAGGAACTCGGCGGCCTCCCACCGATAAAGATGCACTGCTCAGCTCTAGCGGCCGATGCACTCAACGAAGCGATTTACAGCTACCTAACCGAGCGCGGGAGAGAGATTCCACCCACGCTTGTCAGGAGGCACGAACACATAGCAAAGGAGATCGCTTCCCTGGAAGAGCGGTACAAGGCGTTTGCCGACAAAGAGGAAGCCAAGGAGTAACGAACCCCCGTGCAGGTCACAAAGAAAGCTGGCTATGGGCTGATCGCTTCCCTGGAACTGGCGGCTAATGTGGGGCGAGATCCGATTTCTGCATCTGCAATAGCTGAGAAGTATAAGCTCCCGGTTGCGTTCGTTGGCAAGATTCTCCACCAGTTGAAGAACGCCGGACTTGTATCAGCGCAACAGGGACGCGGTGGTGGATACACATTCAGCAAGGACCCGTCGAGGGTATCTTTGCGGGAGGTGCTTGAGGCAATTGGTGAATCGCTCGACCTTGTTGGTTGCATAGACGTCAATTCCGACTGCTTCCTTGAATCCGTTTGTCCTACGAGGATGATGTGGAAAACGCTTGACGTGAGGTTCAAGGACCTTCTTGAATCGTTGTCCCTTGATGAGATCGCCGCAGCAGACAACGAATAGCGTCGATCGAGTCCCGTCTGCACAGCTCAACCCTGCATGGAGTGTGATGTTCGTTACCGACAAAGCAAATAGAAAGTTGTATAGTGGCGTCGTAAAAGCATGAGAACCCCCTCATCTTTTTCACCACCCGGAGAGGGCGGTTAGGCTCAGCCTGACCGCCCTTTGCACTTGTCCAATGGTCACATCATCCAAAGAAGAGACACTGCCTCATACGTAGGCATAAAGCCATATCACCACGAAGGACACGAAGAGCACGAAAAGGAAACGCGGATTTCGGAAGGATGAGTGCGGAATTGGGAAGACTTAGGGAGAAGCGGGCCTCACTCAAAGATACAGGGATCGCAAAGAGCGTCAGGCGCCCCGGGACGAAACATGAGGTGGGTTGCTGTTGTTTCAGGCTGAGAGCTGATTGCTGAAGGCTGACAACGTCACCTTCCCTACAGTCTTGTCAGCCACACTGCTGCTCGTTCAAGCAGATAGACTGTCGCAACAAGGAGTGGGTAGAGGATGACGAGCGATAGCGTCAGCGGGAACAGTTCGTACATCCCTCCCTGTGGCGTCCCCGGCCAGGAGAATCCTTCTGCAAACAGGTACTCTGCTGGCGTGTGTGGATACTGCCAGTCGTCCACTTCTCCCTTGACATAGGCGATGGTCGCGCGGAACGGCGAGCGCTCCAGTGCTCGGCGGCGCAGATGAAGAAACGCACCCACAAGGACGACTATATAGGTTAGCAGCGGAATCGACCCACCGTATACGGCGATCATGTTATACGATCCGTGCAGAGCCACCGCGAGAGCGAATGCGCCCACAATCCACCAGCCGCGCGTGCGCTTGCTTGTGAGAAACCGTGCTCGCCCGAGCAGGAAGCCGGCAAGGGAATCAAACAGGATGTGCCCGGGGAATGCACGCGCTATCACCAATACCTGTAGTACGCGATGGAACTGCCCGATGTCTCCCGCTTCCCACACCGAATACGTGCCGGAGAAGAGGTATGAGAAGTCCTCATAGATCCCGAATCCAACCCCGAGGATTCCGAAGTAGATGACAAGATCGAGTGGTTCAGACAGATCTGGAAATGAGAATCGCCATATTGTCGCCGCCATCAACGCGAACTTCACCCCTTCCTCGATCATCCCCGCGCTGATAAACGATGTGAAGAGAGTGGATCCTTCCGAGAGTGGTAGGATATGCTTGATGAGAATCACGGGGATCACCGCCAGCATCCCCACAACGAACGAGATCGTCACCCTTGAAGCCGGGAGGCGGCGCAGAGGATTGCTGCGGTAGACTAGGAAGATATAAGCCAGGGACAGCCCCGATGCCAGATAGATCGCTTGTACAAATAGATTCATCGTGAGCCGATCTTAGGCTGATCTTGCTTCTCGATCAATCAAAGAAGTGAAGGATGTAATTGTAGTAGAAGAAGAATACTGGCAGCGCGAACAGGAGACCATCGATGCGGTCGAGTGCCCCACCGTGCCCAGGCAGGAAGGTTCCAGAGTCCTTCACACCGGCTGCGCGTTTCAGCTTTGACTCAAACACGTCCCCTAATTGTGCAGCCCCGGCCACGACAAACGATGATGCGACGATGTGCGGAAACCCCTGCCAGAAGGCAAATTCGCGCCACACCGGTGAGAACGTTGCTCCCACGAGTGCACCAAGGATGGTGAATAGGAATCCGCCGATTATGCCTTCCCATGTCTTCTTGGGACTGACATTAGGGAAGGCCTGATGCCGGCCGAATACGCTTCCGATGATGTACGCCCCGCTGTCGTATCCCCACACCATAAGTAGGATGATCAGCGCGTTTGATGCGCCGACCGCAGGGCGATCCCCCCCACTGATGTATATCTGGTAGAAGAAGGTGAGGAGCCATGGAATGTATAGGAGTCCAAACACTCCGGCAACCGCCTTCAAGAAACCATCGCGGTGGGGTAGGCTGCCAAGGTAGCGCAACACTTGGTAGGCGATGGCCAGCAGAAGAGCGACTATGCTGTAGCGTCCGTCGAAGATTACAGTCGAAAAAACAAGGATTGGAATCCATATGAGAAACTCAGGCGCGGCAAGCGGGATCTGCAATCGTTTCATCAGCTGTAGATACTCCACTCCAGCCGGATAGGCGGCGAACAGAATGAGGATCCCGACGATCCACTGCACGTCGAAGCGCGTCCCGAGATAGAGCGTGCTGAAGACGATTCCACCAGCAAGAAGTGCGCTGAACAGTCGTCTCGTCAAATTAGCAGCGTTGATCATTCCATTTCCTCTACCGCGCCAAAGCGGCGATTGCGATCCTGGTATTGTGTGATCGCTCTCAGAAGCTCATCTGGTCCAAAGTCCGGCCAAAGTGTATCACTGAAGTAGAGCTCAGTGTAGGCAGCTTGCCACAGCAGGAAATTCGACAAGCGCATTTCGCCGCTTGTGCGGATGATGAGGTCGGGGTCTGGGATTTCTGATGTGTACAGTGATGATGATATCGTGTGCTCGTCGATCTTTGCTGGATCTATCTTGCCCGAAGCGACATGCTCAGCGATCATGCGGCAGGCGCGAACGATCTCTTGGCGCGAACCGTAGTTGAGAGCGACGTTTAGAATAAGAGTCGAGTTCTCTGCCGTCCGCTCGATAGCGTTCCTGACGTGTTGCTGTAGCGCAGCGGGCAAGCGCGCAAGATCTCCAGACACGACAACGCGTACTCCCTCGCTCTCGAACTCCGCTATCTTTTCAGAGATGAATCGATCGAGAAGCTCCATGAGAAAGTCGACCTCTCCAGCCGGGCGCGCCCAATTCTCAGTGGAGAAGGCGTACAAAGTAAGGTGTCTTAGACCAAGCTGCCCACCGGCAAAACGGATGAGCCGTTCGGCTGCCTGTGCCCCAGCTTGGTGGCCAGCGGTCCGCGGAAGGTCGCGCTTCTTCGCCCAGCGACCGTTTCCGTCCATGATCACAGCCACGTGTTGTGGTAGGCCTCTCTCTCTTATCTGTTCAATCAATGTCGGCATATCTGAATGCAAGACTAATCCTTCTCCATAGAACTCTTCAAATTTGCCCTCTCGGGCGGGCTCCATTCTACCACAAAACACGGGTCAAGGGAGCGCGGAGACGCGAGGAACATAGATCGCGAGACGTGGCAAGGCTTGCACAGCTGCCTTCATACCTTTTTCACCAGGAGTGGCCTTGCCTCACGCACTATCGTCAGCGATCCAGTGACAAGAAGCGCATCATCCCTCCCAAGACCGGCACGAGCGGCGGACAGACCAACATCCACTGATCCTATCACGTTGTATGGGGTGCCAAGCTTCATGGCAATTGCCGCAAGCTGTTTTGGCTCCAGCGAACGTGGGTTACGGGATCGCGTGAGCGTGACACTAGAAAAGAGGGGAAACAGCTCTTGCGCCATCGATTCATACTCCTTGTCGCTTAGTACACCAAAGAGTAGGTGACGCCTATCTTTCAGCGGAAAGAGCTTCACCGCTTCCCTTGCCAGCGCTTGCACAGCGTGAGCGTTGTGCGCACCATCAAGGACGATCAGAGGCTCGCGACTCATCACCTCAAATCGGCCTGGCCAGATGGTTTGCGCAAGGCCTGAGTGTATGGCATCATCTTCTATCTCTAATCCGGCATTTCGTAGCTCCTCGATCGCCTTCAGCACGAGGCGCAGGTTGCCTTCTTGGTAAGAAGCGATGAGCGGGATCTTGACAGACTCTGGCAAATCCGGAGTAGCAACAGCATAGTCGGCATAGTCCCAGTCGCATCCCACTCTCTTTAATGTGACATCTGTTACATGTAAGAGTTCTGCACCAACGCGCTTGCATTCCTGCCATGCTACGTACTCTGCTTCGGGCGGAAGATCCCCGATCACGAGTGGAACGCCCTCTTTGGCGATCCCCACCTTCTCCCAGGCGATCTCAGCGATTGTGTCTCCAAGGAGTGCGGTATGGTCTCTTGCTACCGTGGTGAGTATTGTCAGGATTGGCTGCACGGCATTGGTAGAGTCGTATCTCCCACCGAGGCCTACCTCGACCACTGCCAGATCGACCTTGCGCGCGGCAAAGTGTGCAAGAGCGATCGCTGTCAGGACCTCGTACAGCGTGGGTGGATCCTGCGTATCAGTAAGGAGTGGAAGGATTCGATCTACTTGCTGTGAAAACTCTTCCTTGCTTATCCACTCGTCATCTACGCTGATTCGATCGCGAAAGTCGATCAGGTCGGGGGAGGTGAAGCGTCCCACACGATAACCCGCATGGGTAAGAACGCTTGATAGCATGGCGACGACCGATCCCTTGCCATTGGTCCCGGCGACGTGGATCGCTGGAAATGCCCTTTCCGGATGGCCGAGATGAGAGAGGAGGCGAACGACACGATCGAGGCCCGGCTTAACCTTCAGGGGCGGCAGTCCCTCCAAGGCACGACGGGCCTCGATGTAGTCCAAGCTATCCCTCCAACGAAGTGAGGTTCGCGCGCAGGCGATCTGCCTTTGCTAGGAACTCCTGCTCCTTTGCCCGCTCCTTCTCCACCACTTGCGTGGGAGCATGGCTGAGGAAGGACTCGTTCGCCAGCTTCTTGCGCGTGCGCTCAAGGTTCGATTCGACCTGTTCTAGATCCTTGCCGAGCCGCTGCTTCTCCGCTGCGATGTCGATCAGATCGGCCAGAGGGACGAACAGGTCGGCTCCACCGATCACTTGCCTTGCCGATCCTGCCGGCGGTTCCACATCCGCTGCAGCGCGCCACTCATCCGCTCCGCATAGCGTACGCAGAGGTGTCTGAAGTTCGTCGATGATCGATGTCAGCTTCGGATCGTCCGTGCGAACAAGGACGCTCACTACGGCGTTCTGCGGGACCGAGAGCTCGGCGCGGATGGCGCGCACTGCGCGTACCGCATCCTGGAACAGCTCCATCTGCGCTTCGGCCTCCGGATCGCGCTCACGGGCCTCGGGAAATGCAGCTAGGCTAATCGACACGGGTTCTTCGCCGAGCGTCTTCCACAGGTGCTCGCTGATGAACGGGACGAACGGATGGAGGAGCTTCACGATCTCACGTAGTGTATGGTAGAGAACGCTGCGCACTTGCTTGTCGTCGCCGGCCAGCCGGTCCTTGGTCATTTCTAGGTACCAGTCGCAGAAATCGTGCCAGACAAAGGCGTACAGCGCCTCCACGGCCAGGTTGAAGTTGTAGTCCTCCAGGTTCTCGCGTATGGAAGAGACCGTCGCAGACAACCGGGAGAGGATGAATCGATCCTCCAGTGCGGTGATGCTTTCTGGAAGATGCGGTCGTTCGTCCCCTAAGTTCATCAGGACGAAGCGCGACATGTTCCACACCTTGTTTAGGAAATTGCGCGCCTCATCGAGGAGCGACTGCGGCAGGCGCATCGATCTTCCCTTGG
>JAGGXO010000050.1 GCA_021163015.1 Candidatus Bipolaricaulota bacterium | reverse complement strand
CGCAAGTAATAGGCGAGATCTCCACTTACGGAGATTAAACGCTCTGCAGCGGAATCGTCCAGTCCCTTCCACCACAGCTCGAAGAAGAGCGTGCGGTTGTGCGCACCGGCGAGGATGCTCTCCACTCGGCCGCGGAAGGAGAGGGCATCCTGATTGCCCGTGTCCTCGGCGAACCACAGCTGGCCGTACGCCCCCAGGCGGCGCACGAGGGACCCGATCTCCTCCACGATATCGAGGATGTTAAGGAAATCATCGGTGGGCATGCCTTCTGAAAGGGTCCCTTTCCTCCCCTCGAGATCGCTAAGCGTGTGCTCAAGCCGGTCGAGGTAGTCTCTGCCGATATCCTCCGGCCGATCAGCGCTTGGAATCAAGTCGTCAAGCGACCACCGCCCCTGCTTGTAGATCTCTTCGCTCATTTCATCCCTCCTCATAGCTTTCTTGGTTAGCGATCATGCTTCATCAGCAACAGTGCCAACAAGGTCGATTTCAGAGGCCACCTCGCGCATCCCCATGATCACGTCCTCGAACAGGTCTTTTAGGTCCATCCCGAGCATCTGAGCCCCGTTTTCGATCACCGCGCGATCCACTCCGGCGGCGAAGCTCTTGTCCTTCCACTTCTTGCCTACAGATTTGACCTTCATATCCAGGACACTCTTTGATGGGCGCACGAGAGCAACAGCAGTCACCAAGCCGGTCAGCTCATCGATTGCGTACAGGACCTTCTCCATCTCCAGTTGTGGTTCGACGTCGGTGACCAGTCCCCAGCCATGCGACATGATTGCTCGGATGTACTTCTCCGGCCAGCCACGCTCCTCCAAGATCTCCTTCGTCTTCTGGCAGTGCTGCTGCGGATAGCGCTCGTAGTCGAGGTCGTGCACAAGACCGATGATCCCCCATTTCTCTTCATCCTCACCACGCTTGCGCGCCATGTAGCGCATTACCCCTTCGACGGACAGGGCATGTTTGATCAGGCTCTCACTCTTGTTGAACTCCTTAAGGAGCGTCAACGCCTCCTCGCGAGTTGGTGTATGTGTTTCCATTGTCCCTCCTTGTGATGCTCATAGCATGACTGTATTCTCATGACTGCCCGTTTTCCAGTGATACACCGATGCACTTAGGTGATCCAGCTTTCCCACTGCGACTCTAGCCTGTATAGTATCAAGAATTGCTTGCAGGAGGGGAATTATGGTTCTTCATGTCGGGGTCTTCCTCCCCCTGTTCTTCGTTGCCATCGTAATGGGCATTCTGGCCAGCCTCCTTGGTGTTGGAGGTGGTGTGTTCATGGTTCCGCTCCTTACGCTTGCTGGGTATGTCCCTACGATCCAACAAGCAGCGGGAACGAGCATTGCTGGAGTTGTGTTCACCAGCATATCGAGCACAATTGCCTATACCCTTAGGCATGCGATCGATTTTCGCGTTGGGCTGATACTGATGCCGACGACGATCCTCGGCGCGTGGTGTGGAGCGCGGCTGACTGATCTGATAAACGCGCATTGGCTTTCCATCGGTTTTGGTGTTCTTCTCCTCTATCCTGTAACGATGATGATTCAGGGAAAGCAGCCTAAGGAGATTGGACTGTCCCTGCATGGAGAGATGAAGGGGACCAAGCTGTATGTTGCAGGTGCATTGATAGGGCTGATCGCTGGGACGGCGTCAGGGATGTTTGGAATTGGCGGAGGGACGGTGATGGTCCCAGCACTTGCTGTCTTTCTGGGCCTTGACATAGTCACCGCTGCGGCGACGAGCCTGTTCGTGATGGTCCCTTCGGCGATGATGGGCACATATCAGCACTGGGTACAGGGAAATGTTCATCCTGAACTGGCACTGCCGTTGATACTGGGCCTTGTTATCGGAGCTCAGATTGGCCCGCGCATTGGGCCACACATTCCTAAACGCAGGCTGCGTCAGTTATTTGGTGTTGTCCTCCTCTACGCGGCGATCAACATGATCGTAAAGGGTCTGCGCTGAGGTAGCGTTATCAACTGGTTCGTCGCATAATTCCTGACCGAAGATGAAGATCACAATTCTGACAACCGGCGGCACGATCGAGAAGACGTACAACGAGCGGGATGGCTCACTCAAGAACTATCACACCATACTCCCGGAGATGCTCACTGGGTTACGCCTTCCGGATCTCGATGTGAGCTACGAGCAGGTAGTGTTCAAAGACTCTCTGGAAATGACCGAAAATGACCGTCAGCGAATCCTTGCCGCAACGCAACGATCCATTTCAGTGTCGGATGCCATAGTTATCCTGCACGGGACAGACACCATGGCCGAAACCGGTGAACTCCTCAATAGGGAACTACCTGACCTGCAAATCCCGGTGATCCTCACCGGAGCGATGCGGCCGTACAAATTCCGTAACTCAGATGCCCTGCAAAACGTGACCGAATCACTCCTCGCCGCGCGCCTCGTCGCACCGGGTGTGTACGTCGTGATGCACAACCGCGTCCTGCGTTTTCCAGGGGTAGTCAAGGATCGAGAGAACCTAACGTTCGTCAAGGCGTGATCTTCTCTCTTGCCGTCTTCGGTGCGCTCATAGGGCAACGCTTTCTACCACAGAGCGCGAATAACCGAGAGGTTCAACGATTGAGTGATCAGCAGATCAAGGTACACAATAAGCCAATCTCTCACTCGCTAAATCACTCAATTGAATGAATTCCTCTCTTGATCCAGCTTCCAGGAATTGAGGATCGTTGTT
>JAGGXO010000071.1 GCA_021163015.1 Candidatus Bipolaricaulota bacterium | reverse complement strand
TTGCTCTGCCGACTGCTGCGTGATTGGGCGGCCGCACTTCGGACAGTGCGGGTGCCCGATGCGTGCGTACAGCAGGCGCAGGTAGTCGTAGATCTCCGTCACCGTGCCAACGGTCGACCGTGGGTTGTGGCTGCGCGTCTTCTGGTCGATGGAGATCGCTGGAGAGAGGCCCTCGATAAAATCCACATCTGGCTTCTCCATCTGGCCGAGGAACTGGCGGGCGTAGGCCGACAGCGATTCCACGTAGCGACGCTGACCTTCCGCGTAAATCGTGTCGAACGCTAGCGAACTCTTTCCTGAACCGGAGATCCCTGTGATAACGACCAGCTTGTCGCGCGGGATCTCCAGATCGATGTTCTTCAGGTTGTGCTCACGCGCGCCCTTCACTCGCAGCATGCTCATAGCTTCTTCCTCAGGCTCCGTATCTCGTCTCTTAGCGCCGCTGCCTGCTCGAACTCCAACTTATCCGCTGCCTGCCGCATCTGTGCCTCCAATTGCGTAATCTGCGACAAGATCTCGTCAGGAGTGATCCGTTCCAGCTCCTCCTTCGTCGGCACTGCCGCCTGCGGGGCGTTGATCGTCTGAGCGATGTCGGCGATGTTTCGCTCGATCGTCTTCGGGGTGATACCGTGCTCCTCGTTGTAGGCAATCTGGATTGCCCGTCGCCGATTCGTCTCGCCGACGGCGTAGCGGATGGAGTCGGTCATCACATCAGCGTACAGGATCACCTTGCCTCGTACATTTCGTGCCGCGCGCCCGATCGTCTGGATGAGCGAAGTCCCAGACCGGAGGAATCCCTCCTTATCCGCATCGAGGATCGTCACCAGCGACACCTCGGGCAGGTCAAGCCCCTCGCGCAGGAGGTTGATTCCCACCAGCACGTCAAACTTGCCGAGGCGCAGGTCACGCAGGATCTCTATCCGCTCTAGCGTATCGATCTCCGAGTGCAGGTAGCGCGCCCGCACGCCAAGATCGACTAAGTACTCCGTTAGGTCTTCGGCCATCCGCTTGGTGAGAGTAGTCACCAACACACGCTCTCCGCGCTCGACAACCTTGCGCACCTCGCCGATCAGGTGATCCACTTGACCGGCAACAGGATGGATAGCCAGCTCCGGATCAACTAAACCAGTGGGTCGAATGATCTGCTCGACCACGCGACTAGAATGGCTTAGCTCGTACGGTCCAGGGGTGGCCGAGGTGAATATTACCTGATTCAAGCGCTCCTCGAACTCGTTGAACATCAGCGGTCGGTTGTCGAGCGCTGGGGGGAGGCGAAATCCGTAGTCAACCAGCGTTCGCTTGCGCGAGCGGTCCCCATGATACATCCCGCGCACCTGCGGGACGGTCTGATGCGACTCGTCGATCACCATCAGGAAATCGGATGGAAAATAGTCGATCAGCACCGATGGGGGCTGACCAGGTAAGCGGCCATCGAGGTGGCGCGAGTAGTTCTCGATGCCAGAGCAGTAGCCCATCTCCTGCATCATCTCCAGATCATAGCGCGTCCGCTGACCCAGGCGCTGTGCTTCCAACAGTTTCCCCTCCGCCTTGAGCTGCTCCAAGCGCTCTTCTAGTTCCTCCTCGATCGCCTCTGTCGCCCGCTGCATTCTCTCGCGCGGGGTGATGAAGTGTGACGCCGGGTAGATCGTGATCTCATCCTCTTCGCGCCGAGGGTGGCCGGTAATCGGATCGAGGATAGCGATCCGTTCTATCTCGTCCCCGAAGAACTCGACACGCAAGATATCCTCCTGATAAGCGGGGATGATCTCTAGAGTGTCCCCGCGGGCACGGAACGTTCCTCGCTCGAAGCCGATCTCATTTCGCGTGTACTGCAAACCTACGAGCTTGCGCATCACATCATCGCGATCGTTTGCACTTCCACGCGAAATGCTGATCGACATATCTCGGTAGTTCACCGGTGAGCCGAGGCCGTAGATGCATGACACCGATGCCACAATGATCACGTCCCGCCGCTCGAAGAGAGCCGAGGTTGCGGCGTGCCGCATGCGGTCGATCTCATCATTGATCGACGAATCCTTCTCGATATACGTGTCCGTCTGAGGAAGATACGCTTCTGGCTGGTAGTAATCGTAGTAGGAGACAAAGTAGTGCACCGCGTTCTCCGGGAATAGTTCGCGAAATTCGTTACACAACTGCGCAACCAGAGTCTTGTTGTGTGCCATGACGAGCGTTGGTCGTTGGACGTTTTGGATCACGTTGGCGATAGTAAACGTCTTTCCCGTTCCGGTCGCACCGAGAAGAGTCTGGAATCTATCTCCCGCAAGGAGACCCTCGGTCAACGCGGCGATCGCCTCCGGCTGATCACCTTGCGGCTTCATATGCGGCGAAATGCGAAATCCCGCTCTCTCTCCCACTCTTAGCGTTTGCATCCTAGTATACATAGTAGCCTCTACGCACAGGCGGATCAACAGACCCCTGCCAACGCTTGAAAAGCTTCGCGGAATGGGGCACGATCCACCCAATCAAGAACTGAAATGGAGGCTTCACGTGAAAAAGGTATCGCTACTGCTATTTGTTGGGCTGCTGCTAAGCTCACTCATTGCGTTCTCTCAAGAAGCGCCTGCCGACACGCAATCACCATCTTCCACCATTGCCGCTATCGTGAACGGAGAGCAGATCACCATGGCAACTCTGGAAGGAGCTGCTGGTATCTCGCAGATCTTCCAGACAGTCTTCTCCAAGCTTCCCCAGGCATTTGGACAGACTCTCCTCTCGACCCCAGAAGGGAAGGCATTCCTCGACCGCTACCAGCGCGATGTACTTGACCAGATAATCGATAGTCGCATCATGGTCCAACAAGCAACGGCACTTGGGATGCAGGCTGACGAGTCCAAGGTTTCAGACCAGGTACAGTCACGCTTAAACCAGATCATGCAGCAAAATCAGATGACGATGGATCAGATCGACTCCGCCCTCAAGCAACAGGGCTCATCGCTCGAGGATTACAAGACGCGACTAGCACAGAACTATCGCGAGCAGCTGATGGTGCAGGCATTGCAGGAGTCAGTCGTTGCCGACATTTCCGTGAGTGATGACGACGTCCAGTCCTACTATGATGAACACCAAGCCGATTACACCAACGATGATGGCACGGTAAAGCCATTCTCCGATGTCTCTGCAAGCATCCACGACAACCTGCTGAACAAAGCTAAGGGAGATCGGTGGAATAGTTGGTTCAAGGATGTCAAGGATTCGGCGGATATTCAGATCCTCTTTTAGCAGCGCTGTGAGCAAATGCAGATAGGGGCACTGTGTGATGAACAACGGACTATTTTGCTTGTATTCATGCATTCTAGGGATCGGATCGGCGCTCATCGGACTGGTGATCGGATTCATGATCGTAAGACCCAGTGCGGCGATCGCGTCGATCCTTGTTGCTATCGGCATTGGCTTTCTAGCCGTCGCTATTCTCATGGCTCGCGGATATCGTCGCAGAAACCGGAGGGCGGACACCGAGTAGGCACTCGAACTAAGGTTCAACGATGCGGTAACCCGTCGTTTGTGCCCCGCAGTGTGAGGAGAGAAGCTGGGCATACTTCTGCGCCCAGGAGGTTAGCTCATTGCGTGAGCCATCTGCTGGGGAGTAGAGGACTGCAACAACGTTTCGCGTCCGCTGGTGGATCTTCGTTGTCATGGCATCCTTCACCGGATTTCCACACGGTTCCCAGGCTCCATCGGTCTTGCGACATACAAGGAGCAGATCCTGCAGATCAATCGTCTGCCCGGAGTTGTTGAAGACATAAGACTCGCCCGGTCTCCCACGCCTGACCAACAAGTGTGCTCCCGAGATACCTGTATCGAAGATCGAACCAGGAAGCCCCGAAGCGAGGCTTATCGCGTTGTTCACGTCAACCGGGCCGTTGACTAGCGGAAATTCATCTCTCAGCGCGCTACGCAGGAGGAACTCACTCGCCGGCTTTCCCCGCCCACTTGCATGGTACTTACCATAACGGAGCATCCTCCGCACTCGCTTGCGCACCTCGGAAGGGACGTACTCTTCTCCGGTCTTCTGTGCCTCCAAGATGACTTCGGTAAGGAAGTCCGGTGCGGTTTCTGTCGGCTGCGGCGATGTTATTCCCTCCGCCCAGATCAGTGCTGGGATGACCGGGCACGGTCCCAAATCATCGCCGATCTCAAGAAGATATTCCATCATTCTCCTCTATCGGGGAGGCGACCAGATCGTAGCCATCGGCACCGGCTATCTCCACCTCGATGAACTGCCCGGCGGCAAGATCGCTTCCCTCAACGTATGTGAGGCTATCCACATCAGGAGCCTGGGTGATGGATCGACCAAGCCATATCCCATCATCATCCCCTGGCTCATCGATCACAACCTCCCCCCGTGTTCCAATAATGGAAGCGTTGCGCGCAAAGACAATCTCCTGCTGGGCGAGCATCAGTTCCCGTACACGTTCTTCCTTGACCTGGTCAGGGATCTGATCGGGCATGAGCGCTGCCGGCGTACCTTCCTCCTGTGAATAGGGGAAAACGCCAACGTGCTCGAAGCGCAGGTCTTTAACGTATTCGAGAAGCTCGCGAAACTGGGCATCCGTCTCGCCAGGGAACCCAACAATGAAGGTCGTGCGAATAGCGATCCCAGGTACCCGCAGGCGCAGCCTCTCAATCAGCTTCAAAGACTCCTCTGCCGTCGCACCGCGGCCCATGCGACGCAGGATATCATTGTTCAGATGCTGCAGTGGGAGATCGACGTACGGACAGAGTTTAGGAATCCCCGTGTAGGCGTCGATCAGCTCCGTAGGAAAGTGAGCCGGATGAGTGTAGAGCAAGCGAAGCCAGTGCAGATCTGAGATCTGTGCCAATCTCGCCAACAGATTATGGATGCGCATCCCACCTGGCTTCTCCGCGCCATACACACTGGTATCCTGGGCAATAACGTTGATCTCACGCACTCCGCGCTCCACCAGTTCCCCTGCCTCTACGATGATCTCATCGGCAGGGCGTTCGCGATACGCGCCACGGATGAGCGGGATGGTGCAGTAGGTGCACCTATTATCGCAGCCATCGGAGATGCGAAGATACGCGGTGTGCGCCGGAGTAAGCAGGAAACGCCCACTATCACACGTCTGAGCGAAACCGCAGGCTTCGAGTATCTCCTCATCCTGGTTCAGGCCGAATATGCCATCCACCTCCGGAAGCCCGGCTCGCAGCTCGTCAGCGTAGCGCTGCGCTAGGCAACCCATGACGATCAGCCTTTTACACTGGCCATCTTCCTTGTAATGGGTGTAATCGAGAATTGTGTCTATTGATTCGCGCTTGGCCGGCTCGATGAACCCGCATGTGTTGACGATGATAATCTCCGCTTCTTCCGGCGGAGCCCCGACAATCGCCCCGGCAGCAGCGAAGCGAGCGAGGATTCGCTCGGAATCCACCAAGTTCTTCGCACAGCCCAAACTGGCCAAATGCACGCGCGGGCTCTTGTGCCCTGTGTCATCGTTCACATGAATCTCCTCGCTACCGCCCTCTAAGTCACACCGCTGTGGGAGCACCTTCTAGTTGTTACTTCTTCGTTGAAGCCTGCTTGGCGACGGAATTGGTTGCCCTTTCGATCTCCTCGGCATTCCCCAGGTAGTAGTGCTTCACGGCATGCAGGTCATCATCGAGCTCGTAGACCAGAGGAAACCCAGTTGGTATGTTAAGGCCGGTAATCTCCTCCTCTGAGACGCCGTCCAAGTACTTCACCAGCGCGCGGAGGCTATTGCCGTGTGCAGCGATCAACACGCGTTCACCCCGCTTGAGGGCAGGAACGATCGTCTCATGCCAGTAGGGGAGCACTCGCTCCAGCGTGTCCTTCAGGCACTCGGCCGCTGGAATCTCCTCTGGCTTCAGGCTTGAGTAGCGCGGATCAAAACGCGGGTGCCGATCATCGTTTGGGTCCAACGCTGGGGGGCGAACAGCGTAGCTGCGCCGCCACTGGTGGACTTGCTCCTGACCGTACTTCTCGGCTGTCTCCTTCTTGTTGAGTCCTTGCAGTGCTCCATAGTGGCGCTCATTTAGGCGCCACGACCGGTAGACAGGAATCCACATCAGGTCAAGTTCATCCAGAGCTATCCACAACGTACGGATGGCCCGTTTGAGGACGGATGTGTAGGCCACATCAAATTTGTAGCCCTTATCACGGAGGATCTCACCTGCGCGTTTAGCCTCATCCAAGCCCCGCGGGGAGAGATCTACATCTGTCCAACCGGTAAATCTGTTTGCCAAGTTCCATTCGCTTTCTCCATGCCGGAGTAAGACTAGCTTCATACCCATCCTGATCTCCTTTTCTCAGATCTGCTCCGAATAGTTCGCTTCTTGCGCGCATAACCAGTTCGACAAGCTACTGCAACTTGCGCCACTAACTAATTATAGCCGCTACGAGAGCATACAGACACCGAGCCAGGAGATCATACCGCGCCTCCTGTTTCGCCACGAACCTAACCTGAACAGCGTCGACAGCAAAGCCATCAGACTTGATACGCAGAAGAGAATGGCCGCTTCATCCCAAATACCCTGTACAGGAATGACACTGCAAGATCGTGATTGATGCACTGGCAATAGCTTATCGCTCTGCCAGACTGAGTTACAAAGCTATTCAGACGATGCAGCCTTTGTAGGGCTTGATGAAGTATCTGACTTAGGCTCTACCTTCGAGCCTTGCGACTCTGAACCATGAGATGAACTGTCTTGGGAGTCGCTGCCCACCGAACTGCTCGGTGCCTTGGCCCCGGCTGAGCTTGCCTTCCCGTTGCGTGCATAGTCGGTCTTGTAGTACCCGCTACCCTTGAACTGAACTGCAACGCGCGGCACCATGCGTCGTGTCTCGTTGCTGCCGCATTCCGGACACGTCGGGGCGTCAGCCTGCGCCTGCTCGCGCACAAGAACAGTAAACTGCCCCCCACAGGATTCACACTCGTAGCGATAGAGCGGCATCTTCAACCTCCCAAGCCAAACGGTAAGACCTGCCGTTAGCACTCCATGTTATTAACTGCCAATAATCTTAGCCGGAATACCTCCTCCCGTCAAGGGACCAATCGCGCCAATTCTCACCCGTGACTAAGCTCAAAGCCTCTTGACAAACGGCGAACGAAGACATTCTCGTTAATCGGCCCTTTGGCTCCGAAGTAGTTGGCGCAGAAGCGCACTGCCTTAGCCAATCTATTCTCGGCGTCCTTGGTGGTTAGCTCTCCACGGAGCATGCGGTGAAGCTTCGTTCTGGCAGGAGACCCTGCGTCCGGCAGGCTGCCAACAACTGCCTCGAAATACCCTGCGGCTTCAGACTTCTTGGTTCTCCAGGTCGGACTGCTCCACTCACTCAATGAAGGAAGCTCTCTCTCCTTACCTGCCAGGATCACTGCTGGGATCCGCTGAAGCCGCTGCCTGGATGGAACACGGCGTGTCATCCAACGCAGCACGCTTGACACCTCGTTGCATGCATCGCGATAATCCACCTCGACAGGACACGCTACTTCCTGGCACAAGCCAAGAAGGTCAACCGGACCGGCGTCACGGCACTTGATCCCCAAGGAAGTGAGCACTTGCCTCATTGCGTACGTCGGTCCAGCGAGACCAAGACAGACCGCGTCATTCAGCGCAAGTGTTTTCAGCGAACTCTCCGAAATCACACCAAGATCATCATCGAGCACGCGCCCATCGCTGGCAAGCACTATATCCTCGTCATCTCTCACCGCTAAGATCAGGCTCATAACACTCGCAGAATAAGCGGATGTAAGCGCCATTGCAAGCACGATGCTCATAGCGCATGGGGTATGGGCATCCTGACGAGTGTTGATCGCTCTGCTGATAAGGCGTAGACTTATGTGCTTATCGCTGATACTGCTCAGAACTTTTTGAATACTTAAAGCAGGAGGGAACATATGAAGATAGGCATCATCATCTGCGACCGCTATCGAGCCTGCGGTGGGGGCAAATGTCTGAGAGCGATGAGGGAGAGAACCGGGGGGTTCTCCCGCTACCCAGCGGATGAGCCACTGGAGATTGTCGGCTACTCCACGTGCGGAGGCTGCCCAGGTGGCAACATCGAGTACGTCCCAGAGGAGATGATCAAGAACGGAGCACAGGCGATACACCTGGCAACGGGATTCATAGTCGGCTACCCGCCCTGCCCGTACATCGACTACTTCAGAGCTTTCATCGAGGAACGTTACCACATCCCCGTGATCTTGGGCACACACCCAATCCCGCAGAAGTACTACCTTGTGCACAAGAACCTCGAATCATGGGGAGCAATGAAGGGGCTCGACGAACTGCTCACCACCGAGAAGATCAGGAAAGCGTACGACTGATCCTATCCATTTACACGGACTTGAATATCCTCGCCAGCGGGTGGCCGGGCGCATCCACATGCAGATCGAGGAAGAAGCCAAACGGAGTCTGCAGCGCTTCGTAGCCTGATTTGACAAGCCGCGCCTGTGCACCATCGAGAAGCTTCTTGGTAAACTCCGCTGATCCCTTTTCTTCAGCCAGGTGAGCGAAAGAGTGGAGAACGATCCGCTGCGTCTCATTCTTGCGTGCCGCCCACTTGAGAAGCTTGATCAGGTGCGTTTCCACGGCACTCCCCCTCTCTTCATCCTGTGGTTCCACATGGATGAACCCGACAAGTGCCCCCTCGAACGCCTTCTCCTCGTTCCGATCTTCCTCGGAATCGAGCGTTTTCAGCGTCGTCTTGTACGAAAAACGCTCCGCGTAGATCATTAGTAGCTTCATATATCTGCATTCCCCCTCATGACCTCGCTTATTTGATCTCGGCATCCATCACTAAATGGCGCCCTGGTCAGCAACAATCACGTGTGCAAGGAGGATACTTCGCAGTAGGCCGTAATCCAAGGATCATCTGAAGGGGTACTCGAACAAGAAGATCCGGGGAAGCCCAGTGGCCTCCCCGGCACGCAGAATGTCGACTCTACTTGCTTACAGAAGATCCATTCCAGCTGATATGGTCAGTTCCTTCGACCAATCGGTCGCACCAACTCCCTTGCTAAGACCAGCCTGAAGGGCAACATTCGCTCCGCCAATGTTGAAGGCAACGGAGGCCGTCACTGATTGGCTATCGGAAACGCTTCTGCCTAGCGGTTGCACTCGTTGCAGCTGATAGTTGATGATCAGATTCACGTCCTCTTTCAGAGCATAGTCATACGATGCAGTCACGTTAAGTGTGTTCTCAGCCGCTATGTCAAACGGGCCGTAGAAGGTTCCATGCAGTGTTAGCTGAGATCCGGGTGCAGGAGCGAGCGATGCATCTCCCGAGATCGTGACGAGTACGTCCTGCGCTCCGCCATAGGCATCGATCAGCTCGTAGCCCAAACCGGCCTGTAGTGCCCAACCGCAGCTTGCTTGGTCGCCAGTGGCAAGGATGTCATCCTCAACCGTCAGGAGGGCACGCGCACCCAATGTGACGCCGGCTGTCTGTTCAATGATCGGCTCGATGGCAGCAACAAGATCTTTGATCGTCGGGTATTCCACCTTCTTCCCGATCTCCTCGGCAATTGCCATCAGTGTGTCATCGGAAAGTGGATCACTGATTGCGCCAAGCTTCAGAAGATCCTTCTGGATGTTCATCGCCTTAGCAAGCGGCGTAACGTCACTGAACCTGCCGTATCCAACCCCAACGCTCACACTCAACCCAGGCTTGGTCTGACCGAGAGCGTACGAGGCGTCGGCACCGCCGAAGCCGAAGATCGGCATGTCTTCACTCAAGTAATAGCGGAATGTTCCGCTCCCTTGCCCAAGCCCACCTGCAATCGCGAAGTTATCCAGGTCGATAGATCCGTTCCCAGACAAGGTGAATCCATAATCGGGAGAGTCGAAGAGCTGCGAGTAGTCAAGACCTATCTTTCCGGAATTTACCTCCACCCCGGCCATAGCCGGATTATCGAAGTACCGGTAGCTCATGGAGAGCTTGAGATCAGTTAAGCTCGTTTGTGGCGAGTGGTAATCACAGAGCGACAGCGGAGCCCCAAACGCCACCACTCCTATGAACAGCATACCTAGAATGAACGTTACCCACTTCATCATCATCACCTTCCTTTCGTTTTGTTACTCAGCGATTATTATAGCAAAGACAGGGTTTGTGGACTAGCGACCCATTTCTCCTCTCGCACCCCCCGTTCTCACGTTACGAAGGCGCGCCCGTCTGTGACTTATGTTCCTCACACACGGATCTCTCTTTTCGCACAAATAGAGGAGATCCCTCCGTGCCGCAGGCGGACAATTCGACTTGCCCGCTCAGGCGATGACTGCTTCAGCCTTTCCAACTCGCGCAAAAACGTCGAGCACCTCATTCATCTGTTCATCCGTGTGTGTCGCCATGTAGCTTGTCCGCAGGATCGATTCGCCGGGAGGGACAGCTGGAGGGATAGCAACGTTTGTGTACACTCCCGCTTCAAATAGGGACTTCCAAATCCGCAGCGTCTTCATCTGATCACCGATCAGGATCGGGATTATCGGCGTCTCGCCCATGCCAACGCTAAAACCCAATTCACTATAGCCCCGACGCATCCGGTCGGCAATCGCGTTCACTCGATCTACTCGCTCCGGCTCTTGTTCGATTATATCGAGCGCGGCAAGTGCGGCGGCAACATTAGGTGCGGGGAGGCTGGCGCTGAAGATAAGCGGGCGCGCAAGGTGCTTAATCCAATGGATCGTCGACGCTGCACCGGCGATGAAACCTCCAATCGAAGCAAACGACTTGCTGAACGTACCCATTATCAAATCAACATCGTCGCTAAGCCCGTAGTGCGTGGCGGTCCCATGGCCTCGTCCGGTCACACCCATTCCGTGCGCATCATCGACCATCAGCCGCGCTCCATGTTTCTGGCAGAGGGAGACAATGTCCGGCAGAGGCGCGATCTCTCCGCTCATGCTGAATACACCGTCAACCACGACGAGCTTCCCCGCTGTCTCTGGAGCACTGGTTAGAGCACGCTCCAAATCGCTCATATCGTTATGTCGGAAGCGCAGAAGTTTTCCCAGAGCCAAGCGCGATCCATCAACAAGGCTCGCGTGATTCTCGCGATCTCCGATAATCACATCACCGCGTCCAGCCAACGCAGAGAGGGCACCTAAGTTTGTCTGGTAGCCGGTACTGAACACCAGCGCGGCCTCCATCCCGACAAACTTCGCCAATCGGTCCTCAAGCTCCTCGTGCAGAGCAAGCGTTCCATTGAGAAAGCGTGATCCGGTACAGCTTGGGCCGAAGCGCTGCAGCGCCTTGATCGCCGCCTGGCGCACTTGTGGGTGTGCTGTTAGTCCTAAGTAGTTGTTGGAGCCGATCATGATCAGACGCCTGCCGTCGATCGTTGCCTCGGTCGCCTCGCTCTGGTCAAGCGGAATGAAGAACGGGTAAAGTCCCATCGCCTGTGCCTCGTGTGGGCTCGCCGGATACCCCATCCCATGTGCTACTTCCGGGTCCGAGTAGAACCCCCGGCACTTCTCAAATAAATCCACGATCTTTCTCTCCTCTCCTACGCGTCTTTTTGTGGCATGTTCTAGCAGACCGCTTATGCAACCTTATAGTACTTCATCAGTGCCCATTCAAAGACTCGGCTGGGCAAGATCTGTTTGAGAACAGCCGCGCTGCGCTGCGAGATGCCACCAACCGAGTAACGTACCTTTGGACTGCGAGTGCGAAGGATCCGTACGAGCAGGCGCGCGATCTGTTCTGGGGAAGAACCGCCCTGTTCGTCATTCTCCGCCACCTTTATCGTACGCTCGAAGCTTCCTTTGTACGCGGAATCCTCTTGCGCAGCAGCAACATAGCGCCGATTACGTGTAAACCCTGTGCGAAAATCACCGGGTTCTATCATCGTCACATGAATCCCGAACTGGCGGACCTCCATGCGCAGGGCTTCGCTCATCCCCTCGACGGCGAACTTCGTTGCGCTGTACAGGCCCTGGTAGGGAAGGCCGATCCGCCCTCCGAGAGAGGAAGTGTTAACGATCGTTCCGCTGTGGGCCGCGCGCATCACTGGAAGGACCGCGCGACAGACGCACAGCATCCCGA
>JAGGXO010000112.1 GCA_021163015.1 Candidatus Bipolaricaulota bacterium | reverse complement strand
GAGCCACCAGTGACCTGGGGAGGCGGGAAACGCGTCACTACTCAAGGGCATTCACCTGACCAGAACTAAGGATGTGATGAGTGATGGGGTTGGGGTGATGAGAAGGGCCAAAGCTCGGGATCTTGTATGACCTTGGAGCGTGCCTGTCTGCACGCACCCAGGACGCAACAGGGTCTCCGACGTTGCTTGCGTAGCGTTGCCTCCCTGTGCAAGGTTTTCCTGTGTGCTTGTTCGCGTGCTCGCTGTACAATAGGGCATCCTCGTTGACGGACGCAGAGGAAGGAACTGACTACGAATCTTGGAGGTAGTATGCCTACAGAGGAGCGTCGCTTGTTGACCGCACATGACTTGTACCTGTTTCATCTCGTCTCGCAGCCGCAGATCTCTCCGCGTGGAGATCTCGTCGTCTATTGTGAGCACTCAGTCGATGAAGAGACTGAGAAGAAGTACGCTCACTTGTGGGCGGTGCCTGTTCCCGATGGCGAGCCCCGTCAGATCACACACGGCAAGCAATCTGATACCAATCCGCGCTTCTCGCCGGATGGTAAGACAATTGCATTTCTCTCAAACCGTGAGGACGAGAAGCAGCCCCAGGTTTACCTTCTCCCGACTGATGGGGGCGAGGCCCGGAGATTGACCGACCTGAAGGGGACGATTGAGGCATTCTCTTGGTCGCCCGATGGGGGACGTTTGTTGCTGCAGTTCCGCGCGAAGGATGCTGAGCAGATTCAACGAGAGGAAGACGAGGAGAAGAAGAAGCTGGGCGTTGTATGTCGGGAGATTGATCGTGTCTTCTACAAAGAGGATGGTACGGGTTATCTTCCCCATGAGAGACGCCATCTGTGGATCATTGATGTGCAGACGGGCCAAGCTCAACAGCTAACGGAAGGTAGTGTGTTCGATGAATGGGATCCGGCATGGTCTCCAAATGGAGAGGAGATTGCTTTCTGTTCCAACCATGCGGATGATCCAGATCTCGATCCCGATGCGATCGATCTCTTTGTAGTGGCGGCGAATGGGGGTGAGATGCGGCGTATTCCCACTCCGATCGGACCCAAGTCTAGTCCGTCGTTCTCGCCGGATGGATGCAGCATCGCCTATTACGGTCATGAGGGGCGTGCAGAGGGGTGGAAGAACACGCGCCTGTGGATTGTCCCAGCAAACGGCGCGGGTAAAGCGCACTGCCTCACCTGTGAGTACGACTTCGATGTCTCTTCGTGGACGATCAATGACATGGGCAGCCTGCCACAAGTCGTGCCGATATGGTCGAAAAAGGGCGATGAGATCTACTTTCAGGTTGCACATCATGGGAACACCGTCCTTAAGCGTGCCACTCTCAATGGGGCGGTGAGCGACGTTGTCGACAGGGATGGCGTTGTTGGTGTCTTCTGCTTTGACGGGGAGCAGGAACGGCTCGTCTACTTTCACGGTGACATGAAGGATCCGGGGCAGGTCTTCTTGAAGGATATGGCAACTGGTAATGACAAGCAACTGACTCACGTCAATGCTGATCTTCTGGAAGAGATCAATCTTGGCCAGATTGAGGAAGTATGGTTTAAGGGCGCTGCGGGAAACGATTTGCAGGGATGGATTATGACTCCACCAGGATTCGATCCTGGCAAGCAATACCCATCGGTACTGGAGATTCACGGTGGTCCGCTCGTGCAGTACGGGAACTTCTTCATGCACGAGTTTTACTATCTAGCTGCACAAGGCTACGTCGTCTACTTCTGCAATCCACGCGGCGGGCAGGGGTACGGCGAAGCGCACTCGAAGGCGATCTGGAACGACTGGGGCGGTGCGGACTACGATGACCTCATGGCCTGGGCTGAGTACGTAAGCCAGCGACCGTACATCGATCGCAAGCGCATGGGGGTAACCGGCGGGAGCTACGGCGGCTACATGACAAACTGGATCATCGGTCACACCGATAGGTTTGCTGCTGCTGTTACGCAGAGGAGCGTGAGTAACCTAATCAGCATGTATGGTTCAAGCGATTTCAACTGGGCCTTTCAGGAGGAGTTTGGGAACGTTCCCCCGTGGGAGGACATGGAGAACTACTGGCGGCAGTCGCCAGTGAAGTACATCGGTAGCGCGGTGACACCGACCCTGGTCATCCACAGTGAGAACGACATGCGCTGCCCGATCGAACAGGGGGAGCAGGTCTTTGTCGCGCTGAAGCGCCTCGGCGTGGACACGAAGATGGTTCGATTCCCGGACGAACCACACGGCCTCTCACGCGGCGGGCGCACCGACCGGCGTATTGCGCGACTGAGGTACATCAGCAGTTGGTTCGATCGCTATCTGAAGAAAGAGGTGTAGGAGGACTCAGAGAAGAAAGTAGGCTGCCCAACGCTCTCAAGAATCTTCGAACGTGGGGCAGCCTGTTCTTGGTTACTTATTTTCTTCGCGGGCAAGATACTGTAACACTGCGTCCACGACCAGGTAATTGATCGAGCGATCTCTCTTCTCGGCAAGCCTGATCAGTCGCTCCACTGGCTTTTCTGCCATCTTCTTCTGCGGAATGTAAATCGACAGCTTGTCTGTAACGGTCTGCTTGGTCATATGTATTCACCCCCAGTGCATTTGCATCTTTATGGTGCAATTCTAGCCCCCGAGTGTGAATGTATTGTGAAGAGAGGGTGAATCTGCAGTGAAACACTTATTGGCGACAGCGCATCTAATGGAGTAAAAGAAGGACATCATGGATGAGCGTACGAGGATTGAGGTTCTTGGGTTGGCTGGTAGCCCACGGCGAGGCGGGAATACGGACAGGCTTCTTGACGCATTTCTTAGCGGAGCGCGAAAGGCAGGGGCCGATACGAGTACGCTAAGGCTCACTTCACTGCGAATTGCCCCATGTGATGACTGCGGAGGCTGCGCGCAGGATGGCAGATGTATCATCAAAGACGACTTTCAAGCCACGAGCGAACGTATCATAACTGCCGACGTAATTGTCTTGTCTGCTCCACTCTACTTTGCGGCTCTTCCCGCTCAAGCGAAGTGCCTTGTCGATCGTTCACAGTGCCAATGGGTTCGCAAGCACCGTCTACACACAGCTCTCCCTCTATCTCACAGCGGACACGCTAGGAGAAGAGGTTTTTT
>JAGGXO010000066.1 GCA_021163015.1 Candidatus Bipolaricaulota bacterium | reverse complement strand
ACATACCATTGTGTTTCATTCTTCGTGTCCTTCGTGCACTTCGTGGTGAATTTCTCTTGTCGTTGAAGACAAGCTGTGCCCATCGATCTCTACAGCTCGACCCGCCCCTTGATCGCGCGGCTGAGTGTCACCTCGTCGGCGAACTCCAGGTCACGACCGACCGGGATCCCCTGTGCGATTTGGGAGATCCTTACTCCCAGCGGCTTTAAGAGCGAGACGATGTGCATCCCGGTGATCTCCCCTTCGAGCTTCGGCTCAAGCGCGAGGATCACTTCCTTCGTCCCTTCTTCTCTCACCCGGCGGGCGAAGCTGTCGATCGTCAGGTCACTTGCCTGCACCTCGTCCATCGGCGAGATGAGACCGCCGAGGACGTGATAGAGGCCGCGATAGGTCCCTGTCCGCTCGATCTTCATGATCTCCCATGGCTGGCCGACGACGCAGATCGTCTCCTGGTCACGCCTGGGGTTGGAGCAGATGTCGCAGAGGTCATCTGCGGCGAAGTTGTTGCACCGTTTGCAGCGATGTACGTCGGTCTTAATCTTGGTGATCGACTGTGCCAGGCGTTCTACCTCTCCCTGTGGCGCGCCGAGCAAGTGGAACGCAACGCGCTCAGCGCTCTTGCGGCCGATACCGGGGAGTGATTTTAGAGCCGTTATAAGCTCCTCAAGCGGTGCGATCATAGGCCGGGCATTCCTGGGAGGTTCATTCCCTGCGTCAACGGTCCAAGCATCTCTTGTGCCTTCTGCTGTGCACTCTTCTGCGCTTCTTGCACCGCGGCGACGATCAGGTCGACGA
The DNA here is from genome assembly GCA_021163015.1 of Candidatus Bipolaricaulota bacterium. Taxonomy (GTDB): domain Bacteria; phylum Bipolaricaulota; class Bipolaricaulia; order UBA7950; family UBA9294; genus M55B144. Next base: position 1,789 of record JAGGXO010000066.1, on the reverse strand, counting down.
GCATCTCCATGTCCTCTGGGTCGACAACCTCCTTCTCCATTGCCAGGTTCAGAAGCTCTCCCTTCCCGTTTACAGTTGCCGTGACCATCCCCCCGCCGGAGCTGACCTCTATCTTCATCTCGGCGATCTCGGCCTGTTTTTTCTCCAATTCTTCTTGAAGCTTCTTCGCCTGCCGCATCAGGTTCCCCATGTTGGCCATTCCCTTCATCATTCCTCCTTCACGATCGTTCCATCGAACACTTCACATACGAGGTCGACCTTCTTGCGCAGCGCCTCGCTAGGTGTCTCTCGGCGCTCCACCCCGTCGTCCAGCTTGATCTCCACGTAACAATTCTCCCCAACATGCCGACGCACCATCCCCGCAAGATACTGCAAGTTGGCCGATTTCTCCAGGCTCTCCTTGTGGAACGTGTGATCGGGGTGAAATGAGATAGTCAACCTGTCGCCTGACATGCTGGGCATCCCCTCGGAGAGGAATGCTGCCATTGCGATCCGCTCCTTCTCGATCTCTCGTAACAGAGAGCTCCATTTCTCAGCTAGCTCTGCGTCGATGGGGGCATCCTTCTCATGATGCTTTTGCGAGCTTCTCTCTTCACCCTTGACTGCTGGATCCTTCAAGCTTTCTTTCTGCACGGGTGCGTAGTTCGGCTCGTCGTCCTCTGATCTTGTCGGCTGTTTGGTTAGCTGCTCAGCAGCGCTCTCTTTGGTGGCTGGACGCATTGTCCCTGGAATGAGCCCATCCTTTTTCATCTCTTCGATCAGAGAGAGGAGCCCCACCTCGAGGATGATGCGGCGATCGAGTGAGCGGAAGATTTCTTGTTTCACGTCCAGTAGGCCACGGCAGATCGCTATATCGCGCGACGTATCGGAGTTCGATGTGATCATGCGATCGCGCACGAGTGCGACAAGGTCACTCAGGAAGGTCTCGAGGTCCTTGCCGCGATCGACGAGCGAATCGATCGTTTCTAGAATCGATCTCTTGTTTCCGCTTTCAAGCGCGCTCAGGAATCCCTCGTGCACTTCAGAGCCGACGAGGCCGAGCATATCCAGAAGTAGTTCCTCTGTGATCTTGTCTGAGGAATAGCTTGCCGCCTGTTCGAGCATGACTATGGCATCGCGCATTCCTCCATTGGCGCGGTTTGCGATGAGCGAGAGCGCCTCATCTGTGACTTTGACCCCTTCGTTCTTAGCGATTTCCGTTAAGTGAGAGGCAATCTTGGCGGATGGAATCTTCCGAAAGTCGAACGCCTGGCAGCGGGAGATGATTGTGCGCGGGACCTTGTGCGGCTCGGTAGTGGCGAAGATGAATACGACGTGAGGCGGCGGCTCCTCGATTGTCTTCAGGAGCGCGTTGAACGCCTCGTTAGTCAGCATGTGTACCTCGTCGATGATGTACACCTTCGTCTTCAGATCGGTGGGAGCAAATGCCACCTCATCGCGCAGGCGTCGGATGTGATCGATCCCGCGATTTGAGGCACCGTCGATCTCCATGATGTCAAGCGAGCGATTGTTGGAGATAGTCAGACAATTGGCGCACTTATTGCACGGTTCGCCCTCCTGCGGGGAGAGGCAGTTCACCGCGCGAGCGAGGATGCGAGCGATCGAGGTCTTGCCGATCCCGCGTTCGCCAGAGAAGAGATAGGCATGTGCCACATCGTGCGTCATCACTGCATTCTTAAGCGTGCGTGTGATTTCCTCCTGGCCGACGACCTCAGAGAAGAGCTGAGGGCGATAGCGCCGGTAGAGAGAGATGTGGTAGGGCTCTTTGGTCACTTCTTGGATCACCGTT
>JAGGXO010000025.1 GCA_021163015.1 Candidatus Bipolaricaulota bacterium | reverse complement strand
TCACCCTGGCGGTCATCGGTCTGCTCAAACTTCTCCCGGATGGAAAACGAGTTCCCACAGCCCCGGATCTCAGCAAGGACAACGCCGGATATCGAAAAGTACTGGGCGAGCTTCTTGGCCTTCTCGAAGCGGGCAAGATCAAGCCGATCGTGGCGGCGCGTATTCCGTTGGTTGAGGCCGCCCGCGCTCACGAGCTGCTCGAGCGTGGCGGATACGCAGGCAAGGTCGTTCTTGTCACTGGCGACTACAAAGCAGGAGGGATGCCATGAGAGCAATTGTGTACACGAAGTACGGATCGTTCGACGTGCTCAAGCTAAAGAAGATCCCAACGCCGACGCCGAACGATCACGAGGTGCTAGTCAAGATCCATGCAACGACCGTCACGACAGCAGGCCTCGCCAACGTCTCGGGCAAGCCGTTCATCGCCCGGATCTTCTCTCCGCACCTTGGGCTCAGGAGACCAAAGACCACGATCCTAGGCGTCGAACTGGCGGGGGAAGTCACGGCATCCGGCAAGGATGTCACGCGGTTCAAGGTCGGGGACCAGATCTTCGCAGAGCCTGAGACGGGAGCGTTCGCGGAGTACATCTGCATTCCTGAAAGCGGCCTCCTGGCGCTCAAACCCGCCGATGCGACCTACGAAGAGGCAGCAGCCGGATGTGATGCCTTCCTTACCGCCATGCCATTTCTGAGAGACGCCGGAGGTATCAAGAGCGGGCAGCGAGTGCTGATCAATGGAGCCTCAGCAAGTATCGGAACGGCTGCGGTGCAGATCGCCAAGCACTTCGGCGCCGAAGTTACCGGCGTTTGTAGCACGTCCAATGTGGAACTGGTGAAGTCCCTCGGTGCGGACTACGTCATCGAATACACCAAGGAGGACTTCACGCGGAGCGGCAAGACCTACGACATCATCTTCGATGTGGTCGCCAAGAGTTCGTTCTCTCGCTGCAAGCGATCGCTCGCGGAAGACGGGGTCTACCTGTGCACGTTCCCAACGCCAGGCACGCTCCTGCCCAGACCGGGCAAGAAGAAGGCGAGATTCATCGCCACAGGATTGAGGCCACCAGCAGATCGGCTTAAGGATCTCCAATCTCTCAAGGAACTCATGGAGGCCGGCGTCATCCGAACCGTCATCGATCGCCGCTATCCAATGGAGAAGATCGCCGAAGCGCACCGATACGTCGCGACGGGGCATAAGAAGGGCAACGTCGTGATCACGATCATCGAAGGATCGTAGATTGTGAATCGATAGGAGGATCCATGAATACTGAGGCATCAAACCGCGTACTTCTCGTTCTGTATTCCTATCACCACAGGAATACCGAGAAGATCGCCCAGGTCATCTCAGACGTTCTAGACGCACAGATCGTGGCCCCCGGGAACGTGGGTCCTGGTGAGCTTTCGGCGTACGACCTGATTGGCTTTGGGTCGGGCATCTACAGCGCCAACCACCACGAATCCGTGCTCAATCTCGCACAGCGACTGCCGCTCGTCAAGGGCAAGAGAGCCTTTATCTTCTCAACCAGTGCCATCATCACGACCAGCAAAGTCGCTTCGGATCATGCTGCACTGAGGGATATCCTAACGTCCAAGGGCTACGTGATCGTAGACGAGTTTGGCTGCAAAGGGTTCAACACCAACTCGTTCTTGAAGGTCTTCGGGGGAATGAACAAGGGCAGGCCGAATGCTGAGGACCTCAACAACGCCCGAGCGTTTGCTGTGAATCTGAAGCAGAAGGCAGGCGATTCATAGACCTATGAACACTATGAAAAGGAAGTCCATGGGTACCGTTGTAAATCAAACGATAGGAGGAGAATCCGAATGACCAAGAACGGGAAGGGCTTTGACCGAGGTGCATGGGTTGTTGGGGGCGGGACGATGATTGGGCTGGGTGTTGGTTTCTTCTTCATCACAACGTCCATCTTTGCGTTCATTGCATCCTTGTTGATAGGAATCGGGGCAGGACTTCTCGTCGCCGCTCTGCTGCCAAGTAGTCGAGCTTGAGATGAGGGCTGTTGTCTGGACTGCCTACGGCCCGCCCGATGTTCTCCAACTTAGAGAGGTTGAGATACCTGAGCCCAATGACGGTGAAATACTGATCCGGGTCCACGCATCCACGGTAACCGCGGGCGATTGCGAGATGCGCGGCCTCAAGCTGCCGCTGATGATCTCGCTTCCGATGAGGCTCTATGTGGGCATCCGCCGGCCCAAGAGGATGAACATCCTCGGGCAGGAGTTCGCTGGCGCCATTGAGGCCGTGGGCAAGGATGTGCGTCGCTTCCACGAAGGAGACGAAGTCTTCGGCATCTCAGGGTTTAAGGCAGGTGGCTATGCCGAGTACATGTGTCGACCGGAGCATCCTAAGGGGATGGAGGGTGTGCTGACAACAAAGCCAGTAAACATCAGTCTTGAGAAAGCGGCTGCCATCTCCCTTGGTGGGATGGAATCGTTGCACTACCTCCAGAAGGCCAACATTCAGATCGGTCAGAAAGTGCTCATTATCGGTGCTGGCGGCAGTATTGGGACGATGGGTGTGCAGCTCGCCAAACACTTCGGTGCTGTGGTCACAGCGATCGACAGTACCAGCAAGTTGGACATGCTCCGATCGATCGGATCTGACGATGTGATTGACTATACGAGGGAAGACTTCACCAGGAACGGAGAACGCTACGATGTCATCTTCGATGTGGTCGGCAAGACGCCAATCGCACGTGGGATGAGAGCGTTGAGCAATACTGGGATCTACCTGATGGCCAATCCCCGCATTTCGAAGATACTCCGCGGGCGCATGGCATCTAGCGTCACCAACAAGAAGATCGTATTCGGCAACACCGTCTACAGCACGGAGCGGCTAGACGATCTGAAGAAACTCATCGAAGAGGGCGCGCTGAGAGTCGTTATCGACAGAACCTTCCCGCTAGAACAGACGGCCGAAGCGCACAAGTATGTTGAGACAGGACAGAAGGCGGGAAACGTGATCATCACGGTCCGCGAGACTCACAAATAAGGGGGATAAGATGAAGGCCATCGTTCAGACGGGGTACGGCTCACCGGATGTATTCGGAATTAGGGACATCGGCAAGCCTGTGGTCAAGGATGACAATGTGTTGGTGCGCGTCCACGCCGCAGCCCTCCACGCGGGCGATGTCTTCATGATGCGGGGCGTGCCGTACTTCACGCGAATGGTTGTCGGGTTTCCGAAACCGAGAGACTATGTGCCGGGATACGACGTGGCGGGAGTCGTGGAGGAGACAGGAAAGAGTGTCACGCGACTCCGGCTGGGGGACGAGGTCTACGGCTCGTTCGCCCACACATGTGCTGAGTACGTGTCCGCCTCCCAAGGCAAGCTTGAGCACAAACCGACCAACCTTACCTTGGAGCAGGCCGCGGCGGTGCCGACATCGGCCATTGCCGCGCTTCACGGAATCCGCGATGCCGGCAAGGTCAAGCCAGGACAGACCGTGCTCATCAATGGCGCATCCGGTGGTGTGGGCACGTTTGCCGTGCAGATTGCCAAAGCCTACGGCGCAGAGGTGACGGGCGTTTGTAGCACGAGAAACGTTGAGCTGGTCCGATCCATTGGGGCCGATCACGTTATCGACTACACGCAGGAGGACTTCACGAAGGGCAACCGCCGCTACGACCTCATCCTTGACAACGTCGCCAACCACCCACTGCACGCATGTCGACGAGTGCTCACCCCGACAGGCAAGCACATCCCGAACAGCGGTCACAGGGGGATGCCCTACATCCTCAAAGCGATGCTTGTGTCCATGTTCGTGCGACAGCAAGGGCGCGGGTATGTGGCAACCCCGAAGCCCGGGGATCTGATCGAGTTGACGGAACTCATCGAGGCAGAGAAGGTCACCTCGGTGATCGACAAGGTGTTCCCTCTGGCCGCCTTCTCCGAGGCCATGAAGCATCTCAACGAAGGACACGCCCGAGGGAAAGTCGTCATTACGATGGAGCCCCGTAGTAGCTAGACACGCTTAGGCACGAAAAATGCAAGGAGGAGATCAAGACATGGTAAACACAAGGATCACCCTGTCGGGAGTCTGGGTGGCTCTGATGCTGACCTACCTGCTGGGAGACGTCATGCGCATCTTCGCAGGCGACTTCAACGCGGGAGAGATGGGCGGCCAGACGGCCACACAGTGGATGTGGTTCGCAGCGGCGCTGTTGATGCTGATTCCCATAGTCATGGTTGTGCTAACCTTGATGGTTCCGTATCCGGCGATTCGCTGGGTGTGCATCGTTGCGGCGGGCTTCTTGTTCGTCTTCAATGCTGTGTCCGTGCACACGTATCCCGGTCACTACGACAAGTTCTTGATCATCGTGGGGCTCGCCTTCAATGTCCTGACTATCTGGCTGGCAGCGGCGTGGCGCACTCCTGCCTAGCGCCACCGAGATCCCAGAGCTTCCGCGTTGCATTACTGACGGGAGCAGTTATCAAGAGGCTCTTTCGAATGCTGAGCAGATCATTGAAGAATGGATCGATACCGCAAGCAAATCGGGCAGATCCATACCACAACCAAAGGGCGACTCGTCTACGCCTAGAAGACTGAAATCTGGTTTTCTCTGCTGGGCCAGGCTATTGCAGGCGATCCGTCACACAAGCAATGACGTACATGCAACAATTCCGAGGCGAGGAAGGATTACGTTCCACATTTGATTGCCAATTGCAGGCGTCATCGCTGCCAGAACAAGCCTGGAGGCCACCTTATCCAGCACCAACAGACAACACCAGCTTCCCACTGAACCCGGCTTGGGGCAAGAGGCTCCTTCTGGTACGAGTCTTCTCTGAACAGCTGGCTCAGCGTTCATGCCGCTTGTGATAGGGGTTACCGACATTCACACGCATTTGTGCTAATGTGGTATTGGAAGGCCTCAAAGAACGAGGCAGACCCGAGATGCGGAAACAGATGTGCTATTGTTAGCTTGTTTCTCCAAGGAGGGACGACGATGAAAAGAATGATAGTGTGCCTTTTTGGGATGGGGGCAACTCTTCTGCTGCTGCCCGCTCTCGTGT
>JAGGXO010000194.1 GCA_021163015.1 Candidatus Bipolaricaulota bacterium | reverse complement strand
GTCCTCCCTCCTTCTCCGCAGGCGGTGGGAGGGACGCTGATGGAGGAACTCCCGGCGCGCTTGCGGCTGTCGTTCGGCCAGAATGTGTTCACTGGCGAGCTCAACAGCAGCCTCACGTTCTCCGTGTCTGGTGGCGTCCTAGATGGGTATTTCTCAAGCTACTTGCGTTTCTCCTCGATATTTGGCCCTGATCCACTTGATCTGGGATCGTTCTATGTCTCCTATCGCTTGAAGCCATCAACGTACAAGATTGGCGATGTATCTCAGAAGATCACGGACTTGCTGAGCGTATACGGACGTGGTGGTAGCTTGTTGATTGACGCCGACTACTACAGGTTGGCACTTGTTGCGGGCGGATCAGGAGATGAAACACGAGGAGGGATCGGGCTTGCTGTAGGGCCATCCGTTGCGCGCCTGGGGATAGCTCACATGGAGAAGCGAAGCTCAACCTCGCAGCAGACAGTGTGGAGCCTGACAGCAAGCGCGCAGCCGCTCGACGATTGGACAATGCGCATGGAAGGTGCACTCGGGCTGAAAGATACTCTCTCCAGTCGTGCCTTCTTCTTCAACACGAAGATCAACACCACGCCGTACTATCTAAGCGGGCAAGTGTTCTCCGTAGGATCGTACTTTCCCGGTTCGCGACGCGACTCGGCCGGGCTCTCCCTCTCGCAGCGTCTGCGACAGAATGATTTCTCGCTTTCCGTATCGATAAGCCACAACTGGGACAACCTCAGTCAGGATCCATCCGTCTCGACGACAATCGAGGACGAACTGGGGCTCAACATATCAGCCTCGCCGCTTGAGGATGGCCCAACGATAAACTCAACAGTGGAATTCACCTGGGCACGAGACCCCGACCTTACAGCACAGAACGATGTGCGGCGCATGATGTCTGTTGAATTAGGCGACTCGAGTGGATCGTTCCCATATTCGTTTTCCGGGAAGCTAAACGATCAGATTGACAACATCACGGACATCTCCTATCGCACACTCACATTCAGTGAGGGGATCGGCGTCTCGATTGAAGATATCGATCTCTTTCTGAAGCTGACTCACATAAGAAACTTGGACCTCAATAACGGAGATATCCTTTCGGGTGGAACGACGGTCAACCTGCGCTTTCGAGCCAACAGCTCGCTTCATTCGGCGTCGATCAGCGTGGGAAACGATGAAGATGATTTCGACATCAGCGCAAGTATCAGCGCAGAGCTGCTTGATAACCTAGATCTCGATATGAGCGCGAGAATCGGCTGGGATCGTGCTGACGCAACGCCACCAACGTTCAGTTGGACAACGACTTTCAGTTGGCAGTTCGATCTGCCGCTTCCCTTCCTGATCACCAAAGGCCGCATCACTGGACATGTCTTCATAGATGTGAATGGTGATGGGAAGATGAACAAGGGAGAGGCTGCTGTACAAGGAGCGGTGATTGAGACTGAGAGGAGCGAGGTCTCCACCGATGCCGACGGCAGGTTCAGGTTCCCGCCGCTTGAACCGGGGACATACACTCTCAGTGTCAGTGGGTTACCGCTGAACGCGCGCCTTGCCTCCGAGCCCACAGTCATGCTTGATGCTGGAAAGACGGTAGACGTTAACATACCGCTTACTCCAGTGACGATCATCGACGGTGTGCTGTTCAACGATGTGGACAAGAATGGACTGAAGGAAGATGATGAGGGAGGATTGGCACAGGTGCGGATAGTCCTTACAGATGAAACAGGCAATGAGAGGGATACATTCACCAACGGACAGGGGAAGTTCTCATTCACCGATGTTATGCCAGGAAAGTACAGAGTGTCAGTCGATTCCGTGACCCTACCCGACCGCTTTGTGTTCACAACGGACGAGAGCGTGATGATAGATGTGCTTACGGGAACGCCTCCTACGGTTGTGCTTGGTGGGTTCATCAAGCCCAAGGAGATTGTGATTACTTTCCAACCGCCTACTGCCGACTTCTACTTCACGCCAGATAATCCAAGAGCTGGTGAGAGTATCACGTTCGATGGATCGGACTCGTTCGACTTCGATGGTGAGGTTGTGGCCTACGAATGGGACTTTGATGGCGATGGGAAAGCGGATGCCACCGGAGTGACTGCTGAGACGACCTTCCCCACACCCGGATCATACGAAGTGACACTTACGATCACCGATAACGATGGAAACACCGATGCCATTAGCTACACCATCGACGTGAAGTAGTGACGTGTGTCAGAGCCGTGCTAACAAGCTGAACTAACGCGGGATGTTCACAAACATGAACGTCCCGCGTTGTCCATCTTCCGTTGGTTCATACATCGATCAGAGAGCATCAATCCTGCAAGGAGCAAACGCTGTTGCGGGACAGGGTAAGGTTAGTTACTTTGCTCGACTCGTATCTGATCGCGCAGCCAAGATGCCCAGTGATCTATCCCTTCTCCCGTCTTGCAGGAGACAGGAAAGATCAACGCTTTCTCTCGTAATCCTTGCACAGCGGCGGTGAATTTGTCCTGATCAAAGTCGATATACGGCTTCAAGTCGATCTTGTTCAGTACGACCGCATCGGACTTCGAGAACATTACCGGGTACTTATGTGGCTTATCGTGCCCTTCTGGAACACTGGCCACCAAGACATTCCTGTGTTCTCCCAGGGCAAATGATGCTGGGCAGATGAGGTTTCCCACATTTTCGATGAGCAAGACATCAAGATCCTCTGTCGGAAGGCTCTCAAGAGCGTTGGAGATCATCGTCGCATCCAAGTGGCATGCTCCGCCGGTATTGATCTGAACAACAGGGATTCCCTCTTTGGCGACGGTCTCCGCGTCAATCGCTGAGCTGACATCTCCCTCCACGACACCGATCCTGAATTCATCCCTTAGCGCCTTGATCGTCGCTAGGAGAAGGCTCGTCTTCCCCGCTCCAGGAGACGCAGTGAAATTCACGGCAACGATCCTGTTCTTTTCCAGTAAGGATCTGTTTTCTTGTGCTCGTTGGTCGTTAGCCCCCAAAATGGGCTTCAACACCTTGATGTCCATCATATCACTCCTAGGCTTTCTAGATATAGTTCTTTTCCAGCTGTAATGTCGATGTTCAGTGATCCGCAATCTGGACATGCCCAAATGAAGTCCTTCACCACGAACTGATGGCCACAATCGCGGCACTTTCCAGCTGCCGGAACTCGCTTGAAAGACAGCTTTGCTCCCTCGGCAATCGTCCCCTTGCTGATCTCGTTAAAGTAGAATGCAACTGATTCATTGACGATGCCGGTCATCTCGCCGATCACTAGCTTCACGTCTTTGACCTTTGCGGCGTTGTTCCTGCTCGCCTCGGAAAGGACGAGGTTCAGTATCTCTTCTGTTATTGCCAGTTCGTGCATATCAGCAGATCCTCGGCAGGAGATCGCCGACGAGCATATCGATCAGTCGCGAAGCTCCTAGGACAGTCTTCATCACCACGCTCGGAGTGTTGGCTGATACTGCTTCTCCGATGATCGCAGCCTGTGCTCCGTAGCGATTTCCGCGCATCGAAGCGAGGACTGTCTCGGCGTCTTCAGGAGGGACGAACGCCACCAGTTTGCCCTCATTGGCCACGTACAGCGGATCGAAACCGAGCATCTCGCATGCGCCCAGCACTTCATCGCGCAGTGGAATCAGCTCCTCCTCAATCACTATCTTCACGTGGGATTGCTCGCTCAGCTCATTGAGGGTTGTCGCCAGGCCCCCTCGGGTTGGATCGCGCAGGGCGTGGATCGTTGCTCCGGCCGCGATTATGTCAGCGACCATTGCCGCGAGTGGAGCACAGTCGCTTTGCAGATCGGTCGAGAAATGCAGTCCCTCGCGCTTGCTCATGATGGCGATCCCGTGGTCGCCAATTGAGCCGGAGAGAATGACTTTGTCTCCAGGGAGGATATTCCCTCCGGAAATATTAGTTCCCTCTGCAATCTTCCCTATTCTGGCGGTGTTGATATAGAGTTTGTCCGCGCTTCCGCGGTTAACGACCTTTGTATCCCCAGTCACGATCTGCACGCCCGCTTCACGTGCCGTCTCGTGGATGGATGTCAAGACGCGCCTTAGGTCGGACAGGGGGAGCCCTTCTTCGATGATGAACGACAGTGACAGGTAGAGAGGTCTTGCCCCGGACATGGCTAGATCGTTTGTCGTGCCACAGACGGCGAGCTTACCAATATCTCCACCGGGAAAGAATATGGGGCTGACCACGTAGCTGTCGGTGGTGAACGCCGTACGTCCGCTCAGATCGAGCACCGCTGAATCGTCCATCTGGGCCAGCATCGGGTTTGTAAGATCCGAGAGGATGGTCTCCTCAATCAATCTATGCGCCAGTTTTCCTCCACTTCCGTGCGCCAATAGGATTGTTTCAGGCATTCTTCCCTCCGTACAAGTGGTAGGTGAAGCAGCTGCCCTCGGAAGAGACCATGCATGCGCCAACTGGACTCTCCGGCGTACACGTCCTGCCAAAGAGCGGACAGTCGATGGGAGTCTTCACTCCCCGCAATACCTCGCCACAGATGCATCCCTTCGGCTCGCGTGTTGGCCCGGGGTCGATATCAAAAACGCGCTCGGCATCGAAGCTGCTGAATTCTTCCCGCAGCTTCAAGCCGCTATCAGGGATCGTTCCCATTCCCCGCCATTGCGCGGGACAGGGCTCAAAGACCTGCGACATCAGCCGCTGAGCAACCGTGTTCCCTTCGTGCTGCACCCCCCGCGTGTACGCGATCTCTACCTTAGCTTCGCCGTTCTCTGCCTGCGTTACCAGCATGTCGATGCACTGCAGGATGTCCAGTGGCTCAAAGCCGGCGACCACACATGGGATCCCGTAGTCGCGAGCGATGAATTCCCACGCCTGCGAACCGGTGATGATCGAGACATGCCCGGGACAGATAAGGCCGTCGAGGGCTACGTCCCCCGCGTCGAGCAAAGCCTTCATTGCTGGCGGGGTGAGCTTATGCCACGAGAGGACGGAGAAGTTGTCCAGGTTCTCTTGTTTGGCCTGCACAATTGAGGCAGCGATTGTCGGTGTTGTAGTCTCAAATCCGATTCCAAGGAGGATAACTTGTTTGTTGGGGTTGTCCTCTGCAATCTTGATTGCATCCATTGCCGAGTAAATGACCCGCACGTCCGCCCCTTCCGCGCGCACCGCCTGAAGACTGGTGAAACTACCCGGCACGCGCAACACGTCTCCGAAACTGGCTACAATCACATTTGGAATCTGCGCGAGGGCGATCGCCCTATCCAGATCAGCATTGGCTGTGACGCAGATTGGGCACCCAGGACCGGAAAGAGTAGTCACCGTCTCTGGGAGCACTTGCCGTATACCGTAACGAAATATGGATACAGTGTGGCTTCCGCAGAACTCCATGAAGTTTACGGGCGTGCGTGACGAGCGTTTGATCTTTTCGATCAGCCCTGAGGCGAGTCTTCCCTGTCTAAACTCAGAGGCATACTTCATCTGCAACCTTTTGGATCCCACGATGTCGATGAGACAGGCGTCAATTCTCCTCCTCGGCTGCCACACGCGCAATTGACTCGAATAATTCCAGGGTTTCCTTTGCTTCCTCTTGGTCGAGGATGTTTATCGCATAGCCTGTGTGGACGATGACATAATCACCAATCTTGGCCTGTGGGCAGAGCTGTAGATTCGCCTGCTGTGTAATCCCGCCGATCTCCACCTGCGCCACATCGTTATCGATCGATCGAATCAGTGCTGGGATAGCTACGCACATGTGTTCTTATCCTCCTGCTGTTGATGCAAAGTGAGCGATCACCGCTTGTCCCAGTGATATCCCTCCATCATTGCACGGAACGCGATAGTGAGAGAAGACCTCTAGCCCCTCCTTCATGAGGGAGGCAGTGGCAAGCCTTCTCAAGAGCCTATTCTGTAATACCCCACCGGTCAGTATCACTCGATCAATGTCTGTCTGTTGAGCAATCTGGACGCACATCTTCGTGACTACCGCTGCCATCGTACGGTGGAAGCGCAGCGATATGGTAGCTGTGGGCATACCGGCTCGCAAGTCGCGTATGACCGACAGAATAGTTTCTTGCATGCGCACAATGTCTACTCCTTCTTCCTTATCAACGAAGAAGGGATAGCTCTGTGAATCTTGCTCCTCTCCTGCTGATACCAGTTCAAGCTCGATTGCTGCTTGCCCATCGTAGTCAATCCTCTCGCGTACCCCGATCAGAGCAGCGATCGTGTCGAATAGCCTCCCAGCCGATGAGGTAAGGGGGGAGTTTATTCGCTTCTTGATCTGCTGCGAGATTACGCTGCGCTCCATTTCGTCAACCCGTTCCAAAGGAAGCCCATCGAGCGAGAGGTCGTCACCGAGTAGGGTGTACAGGTAACTCAAGGCCATCCGATATGGCCGCCTGATCGCCGCCTCGCCGCCGGGCATGGGGACGTACTCCAGGTGCCCGACCCGCTCGAAGCTCTTCCAGTCAGCAACTAGGAATTCGCCGCCCCAGATAGCTCCGTCCTTTCCGTAGCCCGTTCCGTCGAAGGCGACCCCGATCACCGTGCCTTCCAGTTTGTTATCGATCATCCCGCTTACGATATGCGCGTGATGGTGTTGCACATCAACGCACGGGAGGTTCTTCTCTGAGGCAAGCGCTCGCGCATACTTGCTTGGAATGTATTCCGGATGCATGTCGCAGGCGATGACCTCGGGAGTGATGCGGAAGAGGTGTTCAAAGTGCCTTATCGTCTCCTTGAGGTGCAAGAGAGCCTCCTCACTTCCCATGTCTCCGATGTGCTGACTGATGAATGCATGCTCTTTCTTGGTTAGACAGATCGTGTTTTTCAGCTCTGGACCACAGGCGAGTATCTCGCGGGATTGAAACGGAAGAACGATCGGGTCTGGAGCATAGCCGCGCGCTCTCCTGACGACGCGCGTTCCGCGATCGACGACGCACACGCTATCGTCGCAGCGGACATGAATGTCGCGGTCATGGAGCAAGAAGTGATCGGCTATTGCAGCAAGCTTGCTCAATGCTTCTTCATTATCCCGCGCCAGAGGTTCCCCGCTTGTGTTGGCGCTTGTCATGACTAATGGAGTACCTGTCTTGTCGAGCAACAGATGATGAAGTGGTGCATAGGGGAGCATTACTCCAAGATCGCGTTGTCGCGGAGCGACGAGTGGAGAGATGTTGGATTCTTTCTTTTTCCATTTGAGAAGAACAATTGGAGCTACAGGAGATTCGAGGAGCTGTTCTTCCTCGTGGGAGACGTGGCAGTGTTCCTTGATTTGTTCAATTGTTGCGATCATCACCGCCAGCGGCTTGGACGGACGATTCTTGCGGCGGCGCAGGTGACGCACAGCCTCTTCGTTGGTTGCGTCACAGGCAAGGTGGAATCCACCCAGCCCCTTGATCGCCAGTATCTCTCCGGAGCACAGCAGATCGCTCGCGATCCGCAATGGATTCTCAGATTCCATCTCGACTCCGTTGATGTCCGTCAGCCAGACCCGTGGTCCACACTTCGCGCAAGCGTTTGGCTGGGCGTGAAACCTGCGGTCCAAGGGGTCGTCGTACTCGCTTTGACAGTCAGGGCACATGACAAAGGGATCCATTGTGGTCTTTGCTCGGTCGTAGGGAATATCCTTGATGATTGTGAAGCGTGGGCCACAGTTAGTGCAGTTGGTGAACGGATAATTGTGGCGACGATCTCCGGGTGTGAAGATCTCTCGCCTACAGTCTTTGCAGGTGGCGATATCGGGAGAGATGAGCTGGTATTCATTCTCTACGCTCTTGCTCTTGTGGATTACAAACTCAGCATACCCTACAAGGGGATGGAAGCTTGCCTCCAGATTGTCGATCCTTGCCCGCGGGGGTATTTGTGTGCGCAAGGAATCGATGAAGTCTGAAAGCTTCTTCTCGTCTCCTTCCGCCTCGATCTCGACGCTGCCCGAGGTGTTGCACACCCATCCCGTCAATCGATAGTCTTGTGCTAGCCTGTAGACGAACGGCCTGAAACCAACCCCTTGAACGATTCCCTGGATCTTGACTCTTGCGCGCTGTTTCATCTCTCCTGCCATGTTCCGACAAAAAGCCGCCTGAATCTTATTCAGACGACAAACAAAGAACCACTGACAATCCAACTCACAAACCTAGGTTACTCGCCACAACACCGCAAATCAACATACCTAAGTGTCGCAATCCTAATCGCCTGGGCAGCAAGCATTCCGCCTGGTCTATCAACCCTCTTCAGGGAAGCCGCGTTGACTTCATCCACGCCTGCCCCCACAATCGACAGGCGATGATTACAAAGAAGGTGCGATCTACGATCGCTTCACACTTAATGCTGAAGAAGGGCGAGAAGGTCCTTGTTGCCGTCTCTGGCGGTGTGGATTCGGTGGTTCTGCTGGACATCCTTGGCCGCTTATCAACGGAGTACAGCCTAAGCCTTATCATTGCCCACCTCGATCACCGACTGCGGGGCGAAGAGTCCAGCGAGGATGCACGCTTTGTCGCGAAGCTTGCTGAGCAGTACGGTCTCCCATTGATCGGTGAATCGATTGATGTGCGTTCGATTGCAGAAGAGAGGAAGGTGGGGATCGAAGAGGCTGCGCGCTTCGTACGACTGCGCTTCCTGCGCGAGGCTGCTGATGATGCCGGCGCGACCAAGATCGCGATTGGACACACAGCAAACGATCTTGCCGAGACGATGTTGTTTAACCTCATCCGTGGTGCTGGCATGACCGGTCTTGCTGGCATCAAACCCGTGAATGCTCCGTTCATCAGACCGCTCATCGAAATCTCGCGAAGCGAGATCGTTTCGTACGCGAATGAGCATGGACTCTCTTGGCGGGAGGATCGATCGAATGCTGACATGGCGTTTACGCGGAACCGTATCCGCCATCAGATTGTTCCTGCCTTGAGTGAACTGAACCCGGATGTGATCGGCGCCCTGTTACGAACGGCAGAGATCGTACGGGAGGAGCAAGATGCGTTCTTCGAGCTGCTCGAACAACCTTGGCAAGAAGCCCTGAAGATCGAAGCGGAAGAAGGGAAGATTTGTCTCAATCGCGCATATGTTGCGCACGTTTCAATCGGAATAAGGCGTGCGCTGTTACGCCGTGCCCTGGAACGCGTACGTGGAGACCTGCGGGGAATCGGCAAAGTGCACATCGATTCCCTTTGCCAGCTCATCACCTCAGCACGCGCTCACGGAGAAATTCATCTGCCCGGTCTCCTAGCGCGAGTGCAGGGAGGCGAGCTAATACTGATATCGCGCTATTCAAGGCCAGAGACAGTTGCTCCACAGGAGGTACCCTTGGGGCGAACCGAGTATCCATTGTTTGGGATCGCACTTAACCTTGAGATCGTCCCATGGGAAAGGGATCTCATATCTCTGAAAGAGGCCGGTCAAAACGTTGAGATTGCCGATGCAGACAAGATTGCGTTCCCCCTCAGATTGCGCACACGCAGGGCAGGTGATCGCTTTTCTCCACTTGGACTCTCCGGGACGAAGAAACTGAAGGACTTCCTGATCGATTCTCATGTTCCATTCTACAAACGAAACACCACCGCGCTTCTGTGCGATGAGAAGCGTATAATCTTGGTCGTTGGCAAGAGGCTATCAGACGCGGTGCGAGTAGATGCTGGAACGCGCCGAGTACTTCTCATCCGTTGGAAGGAGATTACGTGACCACTGTTCTCATATTCGCTGGAACGTTGCT
>JAGGXO010000044.1 GCA_021163015.1 Candidatus Bipolaricaulota bacterium | reverse complement strand
GCCGCAGTGTCGCGCCTTCCAGAGAGAATCTGCAAGAAGGCCGTCAGGAAGTTCTGATCCTTACTGAACCAGCCTTCATCTAGGAGAGCCTTCACGGCGGAATTCACGGTCGGGAAGTAGCCGGTACCCTTATGCCACTGAATAGCAACATCGGTGTTGCCTAAGTACTTGAGGAACTCCCATACTGCCTTTAGTTCCTTTGTGCTCTGTCCCTTACGTACCCACAGGCTCCCGCCGCCGATGACGGAGTCGCCCATCGGGTATCCTTCGAAGCGGGGAAGGAAGCTCGTCCCAACTGCGAACTGGGATCCCTTTTCAATTCCAGCAAGTGAGGAAGTTGACTGCAGGAGAATCGCAAGCTGTCCAGACTTGAATGCTGTATTGGCAGAGTATTCAGGCCCACCGTATAGGAAGATCCCTTCCTTGGCTAGCCTCGTCCAATTCTCCAGCACCATCGTCCCGAAGTCGCCGTTAAACAGTACCTCGGTCGCCAGTTGGCTGCGGCCGTTGTCGTTGTTGGCGAACAGCTGATTATGCGTAGTATGCATCTGCTCGAATATCCAGCCGGGCCAACCGAAGGAGAGGACATTCTTCACGCCACTATCGCGAAGCTTCTGCCCGTATTCTTCAACCTCTTTCCATGTTGTAGGGGGCTTATTCGGATCCAGTCCCGCTTGCGCAAAGAGATCCTTGTTGTAGTAGAGCATCGCTGTGGAAGAGTTGAACGGCATTGACCACAGATTGCCGTCCTTTGAATAGTAGTTCTTGATCGGGATGATATACTTCGCCCAATCCCAAGTTTCTCCCAACATGCCCGGTACCTGATACACAGGGATAATCGCTTGGCTGCCAAGCATGGCCTGTGTTCCCACCTCGTAGACCTGGACCAGATTTGGAGCGGTGCCAGTCTTGTACGACGCGATAAACTTCGTCAGTGTCTCTGCATAGCTTCCGGTAAACATCGCCGTCAGTTCAATATCGGGGTGAGTCGCGTTGAATTGATCAACAATGGCGTTAACTACATCAAGCCTCGATCCACTCATCGCGTGCCACCAAGTAATCTGCGTCTTCTCCGCGAAGGCGAACGAAGACAGTGCAAGTACCGCCAACAGCGCAACTACTAGAACACGTTTCACTTGTTACCTCCTTTTGATTCTTGAAGCACCTATGCAAGCCACACCACACCGCTCTCCTGCGCTTGTGTCACCTCCTTCCGAACCTAACGGCGGTCAGGCATGCTTTCGAGTGCTTGCCTTATGTTGCGAATGCAATTATAGCCATCAGCATCATCCCTGACAAACATCTACAACTATCTGCGGAACATGTCAACCGCAAGGTCTTGTGTACAGCATACCTGTTTAGTGTGAGGCAAGAACGGCAACAGCAATGTCGACAAAGTCTGTGAATACGCCGTCAACGTTGTAGTCATTGTAGAATCGATCCAGTTCCTGAGCCAGGCTTGCGTATTTGGATGGAAGCTGATCCTTGCGGAACGTGTAGGGATGCACGACAAGGCCAAGCGCGTGTGCCCACTTCACATACTTGGGGTTCTTCTCGATGATTGCTTTCGATGGCCCTATCCCGTCAGCATACGTGGCAATAGTTTCGAGCCCTTGTTCTGACCACATTTTCGAGTAGCTCCAACTTCCACTTACTAACTGGATGAGAGGAATCTTGGTTTCCATCCTATGCAGCTCTTGGAGAGAAGCAGCCTCGAAGCATTGGATGTATGCCTTGACGCCAGGTTCCGCATAGCCGTAGCTAGAAAGTGTGTCGAGCAGCGCCTGCTCCATGGGAAGTCCTTGCTCTTCGTGCCAGCTAGGGCGTTTGAGTTCTGGATATATACCCACATCGCGTCCTGTGCTCTTGTTCAACCCTTGAACAAGCTCGATCATCTCAGCGAACGTGGGAACCTCAAATCTGGACTTGCCGACCGGAAACCGATCTGGGAAGTACGGAGTGCCGTTTGACTTGCAGCGCTCGTGTACGGACAAAGTCTTGATCTCTTTCAGTGTGAAGTCTGCAGCATACCAGTGGCCATCAGATCGATGCCTGGTTGGAAAGACCTGCTCAATATCGGTTGTTGGCTCCAGGTATATGTCATGCATGCAGATGAACTGCGCATCCTTTGTCATAACTAGATCGGGTTCCAGGTAGTCTGCGCCCAACGCGTATCCGAAAGCATAGCCAGCTATTGTCTCCTCGGGGACATATCCCGCTGCCCCGCGATGCCCTATGACGATCTTTCCTTGCGCAACAGCGATCAGGCCAATGGCAAGGATGATTCCAAAAGCAATCAGTATCCGCTTCAATGAAACCTCCTGGCGTCTTGTAGCTAGTTTTCTTCATTCGCCACAGGCTGATGAACCAGCGGGTAGCGATCCATGTTACCAAATGGAATCTCCCTTGGAGTATCGCAGATCCCATCTGGTCCAACGCGATCCTGGTCTTCCCCGGAGCAGCAGTCAACGACAGGGGGTTCCCCCCAGTAATTGCCCCCCGCGGGGTAGCCGCCATCCCAGGAATTTCTGACCTCATCGCACGTTGCTGATCGGTTGTTATCGAGAAACGCATTGTGAAAGATACTGTTGCCTTCGGACGTATGAACAATTGCCAATCCCAACTCGCAGTCCTGGATAGTGTTCTTGGTGATTGAGCAGTCGAAACAGTCCCACAGAAACATCCCGTGAGCCATGTTCTTAATGCGGTTACTGTCCAGCCTATCGCGATGACAGCTATCGAGATACACTCCGTTGCGGCCGTCTGCTACGCTGTTGTTTGCCACTACAGCATCATGACAGCGCCAGAGGAATATCCCGTGCTCTACCGCACCATCAACCTTGTTGCGGAGAATTCTGATATCATTTGACTCTGTGCCTTCGATTCCACGAGTGCAATTCGAACAGCTATTCCCCTCTACATGCGCACCTGCGTCTTGATAGATGAACACACCACTTTGGAGGTCAGTGAATATGCAGTCCACCACGCGAACGTTTCTTGCCTTCCTCAGGAGAATCCCGATCCCATGCCGACGGGAGCCAATGATGCGGCAATCCTTGACCAGAACATGAATAGAGACGTCCTGAATGCGAATACCGATACCCGATTGCACGGTGATTTCCCAACCGCTGACCACATACGGATCTCCAGCAACTCCAGTTCCAGATACAACGCCATTATCCATGGACAAGTCGTCTTCGGAGCTTATAGCAATTGGGACGTGTGGCAGCCTATTCTCTTCTTCTGATCCGGCAAACACCACACTTGTAACGATAAGCACGAAAAGAAGGAATAGAGCGACACGAGGCGCTGTCATAATCCTTTCTTGGCAATGAGTTCATCCATGAGCTGGATCAGCTCTTCCTCTCGCCCATGGGGGACGAGGGCAGCGGCAGCGTAGCCGTGGCAAGCGTCGATCGTGCCATCGACCTGCAGCGCAGCTTCGGGCAGGAGCCAATCGAGGCCGGGCATCTCGCCATCGATAATCTTCTGACCAAGCGGCGTGGGAACACGCATCGATACCTTAGCCAAATCCCACTCAAAAGCCCCCAATCCAGGAATCTCGGTTGGCATGTCCTGGAAACCGGCGATGTACTTGGTCGGATCCATGAACTCCTCATCGCGGATGTCCATGCAGAATTCGCCGATGATCTTCACACCCATCGGGGAGAAACCGTCCCCTATGATGAACCACTGGTGATGTTGCGTTACCTGTAGTCCTCCGGCCTTTAGGTCATTGAGCGCTCGGTTAAAGCGCTCTTCCTTGAGCGAGCTCAGTTCAGAAAGCTTTGTATTGTACTCCGGGCTTGGCCCTTCGAAGCAAGCGCGAATCCCCACCTCTGGGCCGCCGACAGTGTATCCAGCCGCCCCAAGGACGGTGAGAGACTTGGAGAAGGGCGTGAGACGGATGTCGCCTCCAAATTTCGTCAGAACATACTCTTCCTTGTCGTTTGCCTTCGAGATGATCTTGATTTCGCCGCGCTCAGCAGCGTCCAACAGTGCTTCCCTGTTGTAGGCAATGAGCCTTCCACCGCGATCGTGCGAATCTCCGATTGCTCCGATCACCCCTAGATAGCGTAGATCGACATTCTTCTCGTCCAAGACCAAGGCGAAGATTGTCGCTGCTGTGGCTGCGGAGATCTCAGCCTCTCCAGATAGGCCAAATCGCTCACTGGACAGGTTCAACACCTTCTCCGATGTTGATTCCTCTGCCGGGTGGTGGTCGAGGATGAGGGTGAACGAACGGTCGCGGTTCAGCTCGCAGATTACAGGCGCCGCTCTTCCCGCAAGGTCTGTGTACACCACCGGATGCCCCGCGGCGCGATCGTGGATCCGCTCGACAATCGGAGGATGGATCCGCTCGAGAGCGATCCGCTCCACCTTGAATCCGTCGCGTGTGAGAGCCGTCTCCAGGACCCCTCCAGCCGTAAGCCCGTCAGCATCGTTGTGGTGCACCAGGGTGAGATCTCGTCCGGCAGCGCGCAGTTTAGCGATTCCATCCTTCAAAGCCTCGATGTATGACTCTCTACTCATCTCAACTCTCCTTTGCCTCCAAGATATCGATCACTGAGTCGAACGCGAAACTGGGAGAAACACCTAGAGAGCCCAGTTTCTCCTCAGTCATTGCGCCCGAGCGTACAAAGATCGTCGTCATGTCCATCCCTTGCCCAGCCAACATATCGGTATCCATGTCACCGACGATTGCGCATTCGCTTCCCGCAAGGCCAAGGCGACTGAGAGCGATCTTAACGATATACGGTGACGGTTTGCCGATGATCGCGTCCGGCTTGCGGTCGACCATGTAGGAGAGGGCGCCGATCACCGCACCTGTTCCAGGTATGACCCCGTCCTTGGCCGGGAATATCCGATCGGGATTCGTAGCGACGAACTTGGCGTTCGCGTGGTAGAGAGCACGCAGAGCACCGGTGATCCGCTCCCCGTTCTCTGGGGTGAGCTGTCCCTTCCCGTTGAACGCCGAGCCAACGACCGCGTAGTCAGCAGTGAGCGGATCGTCGACAAGCTCCAATCCGGCCAGTTCCAGTTCCCGTCGTAGGCCAGGAGCGCCGACCATGTATACCTTTGCTTTGGGGAGTTCGTTTGCCACATAGCGCGCAGTAGCATAAGTAGAGAGGACAAGATCGTCGGCAGTCACTGGAATTCCGATCCGGGTGAACTTAGCAATGTACTCCTCGCGCGACTTCGTGGAGTTGTTGGAGATGAAGATTACCTTCTTCCCTCCGCGTCGCAGCCGTTCGATCGCCTCGGGGGCGCGGGGGATGATCTCCTCCCCACGCACGAGGACGCCATCGACATCGAATACAAACCCCTTACACTTATTCAATGGATGCTCGGCTGGGAACATGTCCATCCTTGCGTCCGGATACCAATCAGTCATGCGAACCCTCCGCTTCCATCTTGTTAGTTGGTCTTCCCCTGGCTTGCTGCAATCTGATGAGAGCCTCGGGGCGGTCAGTGATTATCCCATCCACGCCCATGTGAGAGAATTCTTGCATCCATTCATCGTTATTGACCACCCAGGGGTAGATAGATATGCCTCTCGAGTGTGTATTATTGACGAGGGTCGGCGTGGTCTGCGCCCAATGTGGAAGCAGCGCCACCGGATTCAGTGCCTCCATCTCTTGCTCCAAGCTGAGCCACTCTCCAGCATAGAGCATCCCAAGGCGCACGTCATGAGACGTCTCTTGCAGGTTCAGGAGACTACGATGATCAAATGAGATCACCGTCGTCCATGCCATTGCGTCGCAATCATGAAGGATCTGAGAAAGACGTTCTTCTACCCATGTGTAGCGTTCCAGCTCATGCCGTGTGCGCTTGACCTCGAGAAAGAGATCCGCTTTGCCCGCTAGCAGATCGAGAGCCTCTTCGAGGAGGAGTATACGTTCGCCGGCATATTCTGTTGATACGCGACTGCCGATCTCCAGTGTTCGCAACTGATCACTTGTCAAGTGCATTGTCCAGCCGGCATGCCCGGTGAGACGAGCGATATCAGCATCGTGGAACAATACAAATCTGCGATCTGCCGTTGGCCAGATATCAATCTCCACAGCATCCAATCCAAGCGATAGGGCATGCTTCAGCGCAGCGCGAGAGTTCTCCGGGACACTGCTTCCGCCACCCTTGTGTCCAACAATCTTCACTTTTCCTCCGTAAGCGCAAATCCGCGCATGAATTGCTCCTGCAACAAAATGAACATGATGAGCGGCGGGAGCATGGTGATGACCACACCTGCCATGGATATTCCCCAGTGCACCATCCCCTCAGGCCCTGAGACTGTTAGCTGCTTCACCCCCATCTGAATCATCTGGTTCTTGTTTGAGCTGATGATGATTAGCGGCCACAGGTACTGGTTCCACAAGTAGACAAATTCAATTACGGCCATGGCGCCTACGGTATTCATAGACATTGGCAACAAGATCTGCCAGAGAAAACGCATCGGCCCAACGCCATCCACGCGAGCCGCGTCCACTAATGACGTGGGGATGGACATGAAATGCTGCCGGAAGAGAAAAGTCCCTGTGGCGGATGCTAAAAATGGAACTGTCAAGGCCCAGAAGGTGTTTCCCCAACCGAGGCTGCTCACAAACTTGAATAGTGGTACTATGCGTACTGGGACCGGCATCATCAGGGTTACCAAGATAAAGATGAAGATCAAACCCTTGAAGCGGAAGTCGAAGTAGACCAACGCAAGTGCCGCAAGCAGAGAGAGGATGGTCTTCCCGACCATGACACTTATCGCTACACCGAATGTATTAACCATCAATCTTCCCAGGTTGTAGCGTTGCCAGGCGACCTTGTAGTTCTCGGCCATCGAGCTGCCAATGCCAAACTGCGGCGGGTATGTACTTATCTGAGCAGTACTCTGCGTGCTCTTGATAACCGCGAAAATGATGGGGGATGCAATGAACAGGGCCGCCAGGAAGAGGACAAGATGAGTCGAAAGGGTTGAGAGCCTCGGTCGCCAGAAGTACCAATCCAGCATCTTTTTCTTACCCGCCATAGTGCACCTTCCTCCCCGTCGTTCGGAATTGCAGCAGTGTAAAACCAACAACCATAACAAACAGAATCACCGATTGTGCCGACGCCATTCCCCATTTGTTGTGCTGAAATGCATCACGGTACAGGTTGTAGATGAGGATATTCGTCGCATTAGCAGGCCCTCCCTTTGTAAGGACATCGACAAGGCCGAACACGCCAAAGAAGGCGTAGATCATGTTCATGATTAGCAAGAAGAACGCAGTTGGAGATAGTAAAGGAAGTGTAACCTTCCAGAAACAGCGCCATGCGCTGGCTCCATCGATTCGTGCGGCCTCGATAACCTGTCCAGGAACGTTTTGCAGCCCAGCCAAGAAGAAGACTATATTGTATCCTAGATTCTTCCAGACAGCGGCAGTAACCACCAGGAGAATGGCTAAGTTCCGGCTTGTGACCCAGTCGGGCGAAATCCCAACCGTTCTCTCTAGAACAAAGTTTACTACGCCCGCCGTCGGGTTGAACAGGAACAACCAAATTGTACCTGCCACAGCTGGGGACAATGCATACGGCCAGATAAGAGCGGTCCTGTAGATCCTTGCACCCCGCACCTTTCGATTGGCAACCAACGCTATCCCCAATGAGATGGAGAGGCCCAGAAGAACGACCCCCGCTGCAAACACGATACTTATCCACATGCTGTGGAGATAGGCTGACGAGGTGAACAAACGCACATAGTTCTGAGTTCCCACATACAAAGTGCGGAGTCCCATGAATGCAGCCCGGAGAAGGCTCCAACTGAAGCTTTGTGCTAGTGGGTAGTACAGGAACATCCCGCAAACGAGCAGCGTAGGTAACAGAATGAGCAGCGGGAGTCTCCTGCTTGGGAACTTGCTCTCCATGATCTTCTCCCTTCTATCAACTCAAAGTGACGGGGAGCCCGACAAATAGGCTCCCCGTCCGCATCGGCTGGATTAGCCGCCCATTAGCTCCTTGTAGTCCACAAGGGCTTGATCGATCAGCCCCTTGGCCTTGGTCAGCGCATCGGTCACGCTGGCTCCACCGTAGACCTCTTCCGCAGCATCCTCGATGTAGGTTCGTATGTCTGGGAAGACACCGGAGAGGGCACCCTGAGTAGCTGTGCTGATCTGCGATTCCGCAAGCTGGTCGGACGCGGTCTTGTAGTTGGGATGCAGCTTGTACCAACCTTCAAGATCAAGCGCCTGAAGCGAGGTCTTGCGTAGCGCGAAGTATCCCGTGGACTGGTGCCACGTGATGTCCTGCGCGACCTGCGACATATAGACCACGAACTCAGCCGCAGCCTTCATCTCAGCATCTGAATGTCCTTTCGTCAACCACAGCGAGCCTCCGCCAATCACTACTCCGTGGCGGTCGAAACCAAGAGGAACCGGCATGAACGCCGTTCCTACTTCCCAGCCACCATCGAATGCGGCATTCTGGGTCAGATTGACATCGGAAGTGGACGAGATCATCATCGCTACGCGCTGCGTTGTGAAGTTCTGCCGCGCCTGCGACCAGCTCTCCCGCCCTGGGTTGATCCAGAGTCCCTCGTCATAGAGCTGCTTCCACCAATTCATGATGGTGACCGCAGCTGGATCTAGCAAGTTGATCTCAGTGGCGTAGCCAGAACGGCCGTTGTCATTATTCAACAAGTTTGCACCGAGCTCTGCCATCCACTGTTCAAAGAACCAGGAATGCATCGGCCAAGTGATACCGCCCTCCGCTACTCCCGCGTTGATGACCGCTCTGCTAATGGCAACGATGTCCTCGAAGGTAGGTTCGCGTGGCATCGTAACGCCTGCCTTATCGAGGAGCGTCTTGTTATAGTAGAGGATGGAGTTTGAGGAATTCCACGGGAAAGAGGCCTGCACGCCGCCGATCTTGTAGTAGTTGAGTGCCGGCTCAAGGTAATCCTGCCACGGAATGACCACACCATACTGATCGATCACATCCTGTGCCAGGGCGAAGATTCCCATATCCAGAAGCTGCTGAGTACCGACTTCGAAAGAATGCAGCACGTTCGGTGCATTTCCAGCGACAGCCGCGGCTTGTGCCGCATTCAGGGTATCACGATATGAACCTTTGTATTCCGCCACTACTTCAATTCCTGGATGAGTAAGGTTGAAGTTGTCTACCATGCGCTGAATCAGCGCCTCGCGAGTGCCGCTCATTGCATGCCAGAAAACGACCTTGGTCTTCTCTTGCGCCAGTACCAATCCCGAGAAGACGAGAAGGCCCAGCATAACAATCACTAGAACGCGTTTCACTTGTTACCTCCTTTACTTTGCAGCTCTCACTATGCACATAACCTGCCAACAAACCTAGTTCGTCTCTGCTCTCACCTCCTGTCCTACGATAGCAGTATTGATCTCGATATCCAAGCCAGAGAGGCTGCTCATGCATTGAGGATCTACTCCTGAGTCGGTGATGATCCCGCTAACATCAGTGATATCGGCAATCTTACCGTGCGCTACAACGCCAAATTTCGTGTGGTCGGCGACGACAATCGTGCGTTGACTATGGGCTATGATCTCGGCTGCTGTCTCCGCTTCCTCTAAGGAAGGAATCGTTAGCCCGTGATCGACTGATATTCCATTCACTCCGAGAAAAGATAGGTCGAAGTAGATCCCTTTCAGAGCTTGGTGCGCCAACAGGCCGACCATACCCAGCGAGACGTCTCGTAAGTAGCCGCCAACGACAAACACCTCCGCCAGCGGGATCCCACTGATTTCAAGTGCGTGGTTCAACGCGTTGGTGAAAACACGAAATCGCAGATTGCGTGGGAGGTGTTTGATGATTTGCATGGTCGTCGTCCCGTTTCCGATAAAGACGGCCATTCCTTCTTCAACGAGTGATGCTGCCTCGCGACCGATTGCTTCCTTCTCCGATCTATTGATACTAGTCTTGTCCTCGTAGGACGGTTCAGCTGTCAGCCACTGTCGTGCGATCGCCCCTCCATGAACACGCACGAGTTGGCCTTGTTCTGCCAGGGCGTTTAGGTCGTTTCGAATGGTCATTGGGGAGACTGCAAATACCTCAGATAGATCAGAGGTCTTCACCACCTTGTGCGAGTGAAGCTGCTCTAGAATCACCTGTCGGCGTTGCTCTGTCAGCATATGTTGTCGATTCCTTGCCTTTCCTTGCGAGTCCATGCGCAAATCAGTATAGTGAAAAAAGCGTGTGAGTCAAGTGAAACACAAGCGCTGACACTCTATATGGAAGCCATCACGCGGCACAACGGCGTGTAACAGGAGGTTCAATGGCAGAAGTAGCGTTGAGCAGAGTATTGAAGAAGTTTGGTGACTTTGTCGCGGTGAAGGAGATCGACCTACAGGTGGACGATGGTGCGTTCACGGTACTGGTTGGGC